>NZ_JAVRBF010000001.1:0-268278 GCF_032436805.1 Streptomyces sp. P17
TGGCGCACTTCCACTACGTGGTGTTCGGCACCGTCGTCTTCGCGATGTTCTCCGGCTTCCACTTCTGGTGGCCGAAGATGACCGGGAAGATGCTCGACGAGCGGCTCGGCAAGATCACCTTCTGGACGCTGTTCATCGGCTTCCACGGCACCTTCCTGGTCCAGCACTGGCTGGGTGCCGAGGGCATGCCCCGTCGTTACGCGGACTACCTCGCGGCCGACGGCTTCACCGCCCTGAACACGATCTCGACGATCAGCTCGTTCCTGCTCGGCCTGTCGATCCTGCCGTTCTTCTACAACGTGTGGAAGACCGCCAAGTACGGCAAGAAGGTCGAGGTCGACGACCCGTGGGGCTACGGCCGCTCGCTGGAGTGGGCGACGTCCTGCCCGCCGCCGCGGCACAACTTCCTCACCCTGCCGCGGATCCGTTCCGAATCGCCGGCATTCGACCTGCACCACCCTGAGATCGCCGCTCTCGACCAGCTTGAGAACGCCCCTCACGGTGACAGGGCCCTGGCTGGCGGCAAGGAGGCCGGCAAGTGAAGATCCAAGGCAGGATGTTCATCTGGCTGAGCGTCTTCATCCTCACCATGGCGGTCGTCTATGGCGTGTGGTCGAAGGAGCCGGCCGGTACGACGGCCCTGTTCCTGGCGTTCGGTCTGTCCATCATGATCGGCTTCTACCTGGGTTTCACGGCCCGGCGGGTGGACGCCGGCGCGCAGGACGACAAGAACGCGGACGTCGCGGACGACGCCGGCGAGGTCGGCTTCTTCAGCCCGCACAGCTGGCAGCCGCTCTCCCTGGCCGTGGGTGGCGCGCTCGCCTTCCTCTCGGTCGCCATCGGCTGGTGGCTGATGTACTTCTCGGCCCCGCTGATCCTGGTCGGCATCTGGGGCTGGGTCTTCGAGTACTACCGCGGTGAGAACCGCACCCAGTAACACGCGCCGAGCGCTCGGGAGCCCGGACACTCCGTCAGGAGAGTCCGGGCTCCCTCTTTTGCCACGCCTTTTGTCCCTCGTACGGCTCACTCGGCGCGCCGCGCTTGACGCACCTTCCTAGCGTGAAGGGCATGAACCCAACTCCGCGCACCCGCACCGTCGTCGGCTGCACGCTGCTGGTGGTCGCACTCAGTGCGAGCGTCACCGCGTGCGGCAGCGACGGCAATCCGCTGTCGGCCGCGCCGTACGACGCGGCGGACCAGATCTCCTTCAACGGCCCCAAGGGCGACGGGAAGAAGGCCGACCCGGACAAGCCCCTTGAGGTCACCGCCGACGGCTCGGACGGCCGCATCACGGACGTCACGGCCATGGACGCCACAGGACGCTACGTCAGCGGCGAACTCTCCGCCGACGGCAGCCGCTGGCACAGCACCTCCCCGCTGGCCGCCAGCGCCCGCTACACGGTCCGGGTGTCCACCGAGGACGAGGACGGCGCCCCCGGCCGCCGTGTCCTCACCTTCGACACCGGCAAGCCGCTCACCAAGAAGCGGCTGGACGTCACCTTCGGCCCCAAGGCGGGCAAGTACGGCGTCGGCCAGCCCATCACGGCCGAACTGAGCAAACCAGTCAAGGACGAGGCCCAGCGAGCCGTCGTCGAACGGGCCCTCAAGGTCGAGTCCACGCCCGCCACCGAGGGCACCTGGAACTGGGTGGACGACAAGAAACTCCACTACCGCCCCAAGGACTACTGGCCCACCAACGCCACCATCCGGGTGCGCAGCAACCTGGAGGGCATCAAGGTCAGCGACCGCCTCTGGGGCGGCAGGGCCAAGCCGCTGACGATCACCACCGGTGACCGGATCCTCGCGGTGACGGACGCCTCGTCCTACTGGATGACGGTCTACAAGAACGGCGAGGAGATCAAGTCCATGCCGGTCACCACCGGCAAGCCCGGCTTCGAGACCCGCAACGGCGTCAAGGTCGTGCTGGGCAAGGAGTACTTCGTACGGATGCGCAGTACCAGCATCGGCATCTCGGAGGGCTCGGCGGAGTCGTACGACCTCCCCGTCTACTACGCCACCCGCGTCACCTGGAGCGGCGAGTACGTGCACGCCGCCCCCTGGTCCGTGGGCTCCCAGGGCTCCGCCAACGTCAGCCACGGCTGCATCGGCATGAGCACCGCCAACGCGTCCTGGTTCTTCAAGAACGTCCGAGAAGGCGACCTCGTCAAGGTCGTCAACTCCGACGGCAACACGATGGAACCCTTCGGCAACGGCTTCGGTGACTGGAACGTCGCCTGGAAGAAGTGGCGCAAGGGCAGCGCCCTGGTGGGCGGCAAGCCGGAAGGCCCCCGCCCGGAGGAAGCGGCAAGGCTCAGACCGGCGGCGGTCTGACCCCACCCACGTGCTCCTAGGCGCTCTGAAGCCTCTGGTTCCGCAGCAGAGAGGCCAACGCGGCCGCGAACTCCACTGGATCCACCGGCAGGGTCACCGCGGCCTCAGCCCGGCTCCAGGTCGCCAGCCACGCGTCCTGAGGCCGCCCGATGAGCAACAGCACCGGCGGGCAGTTGAAGACCTCGTCCTTGATCTGGCGGCACATCCCCATGCCCCCCATGGGCACGGCCTCGCCGTCCAGCACACAGACGTCGATCCCACCCTTGTCCAGCTCGCTCAGCACCGCCGCGGGCGTCGCACACTCCACGAACTCGACCAACGGGACATCAGGAGCCGGCCGCCTTCCGGAGGCAAGCCGCACCTGCTCGCGGGTGTTGGAGTCGTCGCTGTAGACCAGCACCGTGGCGGTCGGCTGCATTGTTCCTCCGAGACGTCAGCGTCGTACGGACCGGCCGGACAGGGCCGTTTGGGCGGATGTTACTCCCACGAACACCACGTCAACACCGGTTCGGACGCCCAAGACACTCCGAACGGCACCCCCCGGAGTGAGGGCGGGATAAGGGACCGACATAATGTCGGTCGTGGCGACAGCAACGACAGTAGAAACCGGGCACGCGCACCCGTCGGTCAATCGGCCGAACCTCACCAGCGTCGGAACCATCATCTGGCTGAGTTCCGAGCTGATGTTCTTCGCGGCCCTCTTCGCGATGTACTTCACCCTGCGATCGGTGACCGGTCCCGAGTTCTGGAGTGAGAAGGCAAGCGCCTTGAACTTCCCGTTCTCGGCGACCAACACCACGATCCTGGTGCTCTCCTCCCTCACCTGCCAGCTCGGCGTCTTCGCCGCCGAGCGCGGTGATGTGAAGAAGCTCCGGATGTGGTTCATCGTCACCTTCGTGATGGGTGCGATCTTCATCGGTGGCCAGGTCTACGAGTACACCGAGCTGGTGAAGAAGGACGGGCTCTCGCTCTCCTCCGACCCGTACGGCTCGGTCTTCTACCTGACGACCGGCTTCCACGGCCTGCACGTGACGGGTGGCCTCATCGCCTTCCTGTTCGTCCTCGGCCGCACCTACGCGGCCAAGAGATTCACTCACGAGCAGGCGACCGCCGCCATCGTCGTGTCCTACTACTGGCACTTCGTCGATGTCGTCTGGATCGGCCTCTTTGCCACGATCTACATGATCAAGTAGCTCGGGCCCGTTCCCGCGCGCTGCGAGCAGGCAAGCAAGCAAGCGCACATCCCAGAAGCATCGACGCAGAAGATCCTGACACCGGGGTAATCCGTGAAAAAGCTCTCCGCACGACGACGCCATCCGCTGGCGGCGGTCGTCGTCCTACTCCTCGCGCTGGCGGCCACTGGGGGGCTGTACGCCTTTGTCGCGCCCACGGGCAAGGCGCAGGCAGACGAAACCGCCCAGTCTCTCGCCATCGACGAGGGTAAGAAGCTCTACGCCGTCGGCTGCGCCAGCTGCCACGGAACCGGCGGTCAGGGCTCCTCCGACGGTCCGAGCCTGGTGGGCGTCGGCGCCGCGGCCGTGGACTTCCAGGTGGGCACCGGCCGGATGCCGGCCGCGACCTCCCAGAGCGCCCAGGCGCCGAGGAAGAAGGTCGTCTACACACAGGCCGAGATCGACCAGCTCGCGGCGTACATCGCCTCGCTGGGCGCCGGTCCGAACATCCCGACCGAGGCGGAGTACGGCCCCGACGGCGCCGACATCGCCAAGGGTGGCGAGCTGTTCCGCACCAACTGCGCGCAGTGCCACAACTTCACCGGCAAGGGCGGTGCGCTGACCGGCGGCAAGTTCGCGCCCACCCTCGAGGACGTCGACCCGAAGCACATCTACGAGGCCATGCAGACCGGCCCGCAGAACATGCCTTCCTTCCCCGACACCATCCTGTCGGAGCAGAACAAGAAGGACATCATCGCGTACCTCGACGCGGTCAACAGCGACGACACCGAGAACCCGGGTGGTCTGTCACTGGGCGGACTCGGTCCGGTCAGCGAGGGCCTGTTCGCGTGGGTCTTCGGACTCGGCGCGCTGATCGCGGTCGCCGTCTGGGTCGCCGCTCGGACCGCAAAGGCCAAGAAGTCATGAGTAGCCAAGACATTCCAGAAGAGAACCTGCCCGCAGGGCAGGACGCACACGGCGCGGTGAGCGTCGCGGACGACAAGGACCCGTTCGCGGACCCCGGCCTGCCGCCCCACGAGCCCCGGATCCAGGACATCGACGAGCGGGCCGCCAAGCGGTCCGAGCGCGCGGTGGCCATGCTGTTCACGGTGTCGATGCTGGCCACCATCGGTTTCATCGCCGCCTATGTGGCGATCCCGGCCGACAAGTCGGTCTACATCTTCCCGCTGGGTCACATCAGCGCGCTGAACTTCGCGCTGGGCATGACGCTGGGTGTCTCGCTGTTCTGCATCGGCGCGGGCGCCGTCCACTGGGCCCGCACCCTGATGTCGGACGTCGAGGTCGCCGACGAGCGGCACCCGATCGAGGCGTCGCCGGAGGTCAAGGCCAAGGTTCTGGCCGACTTCGCGGACGGCGCCAAGGAGTCCGCGATCGGCCGTCGCAAGCTGATCCGGAACACGATGTTCGGTGCGCTGGCCCTGTTCCCGCTCTCCGGTGTCGTCCTGCTGCGTGACCTCGGCCCGCTGCCCGGAACCAAGCTCCGCCACACCCTGTGGTCCAAGGGCAAGCTGCTCGTCAACATGAACACCAACGAGCCGCTGCGTCCCTCGGACGTCGCGGTCGGCTCCCTCACCTTCTGCAAGCCGGAGGGCCTGGAGGAGGACGACGAAGAGTTCCAGACCGAGATCGCCAAGGCCGCTTTGATGATCGTTCGGATCCAGCCGGACAACATCAAGGACAAGCGCGAGCTTGAGTGGTCGCACGAGGGCATCGTCGCGTACTCGAAGATCTGCACCCACGTGGGTTGCCCGATCTCCCTGTACGAGCAGCAGACGCACCACGCGCTGTGCCCCTGCCACCAGTCCACCTTCGACCTCTCCGACGGTGCCCGAGTGATCTTCGGTCCCGCCGGTCACGCCCTGCCGCAGCTGCGCATCGGCGTGAACGACGAGGGCTACCTCGAGGCGCTCGGCGACTTCGAAGAGCCCGTCGGTCCTGCATTCTGGGAGCGCGGATGAGTACCAACGAGAAGAACGAGCGGCGCGGTAAAGCGCCCGCCGGCGAGCGTGTCGCCGACTGGGCCGACGGCCGGCTCGGCATCTACGGCCTGGCCAAGGCCAATATGCGCAAGATCTTCCCCGACCACTGGTCGTTCATGTTGGGTGAGGTCTGCCTCTACAGCTTCATCATCATCATCCTCACGGGTGTGTATCTGACGCTGTTCTTCCATCCGTCGATGAACGAGGTGGAGTACACGGGCAGTTACGTCCCGCTGCAGGGACAGCTGATGTCCGAGGCGTTCAACTCGACCATGCGCATCTCCTTCGATGTGCGCGGTGGTCTGCTGATCCGGCAGATCCATCACTGGGCGGCGCTGATCTTCCTCGCCGGCATGTTCGTGCACATGATGCGCGTGTTCTTCACGGGCGCGTTCCGCAAGCCGCGTGAGATCAACTGGCTGTTCGGCTTCCTGCTGTTCGTCCTCGGCATGTTCACCGGCTTCACCGGTTACTCGCTCCCGGACGACCTGCTCTCCGGCACCGGTGTCCGCTTCATGGAGGGCGCGGTCCTGTCCGTGCCGATCGTCGGCACGTACCTGTCGTTCTTCCTCTTCGGCGGGGAGTTCCCGGGCGGCGACTTCGTGGCCCGCTTCTACTCGGTCCACATCCTGCTGCTGCCGGGCATCATGCTAGGTCTGGTGGTCGCCCACCTGATCCTGGTCGTCTACCACAAGCACACGCAGTACGCGGGTCCCGGCAAGACCAACAAGAACGTCGTCGGCATGCCGCTGCTGCCGGTCTACATGGCCAAGGCCGGAGGCTTCTTCTTCCTGGTCTTCGGTGTCATCGCGGCCGTCTCGGCGATCGCCACGATCAACCCGATCTGGACCATGGGCCCCTACCGTCCGGACCAGGTGTCCACCGGCGCCCAGCCCGACTGGTACATGGGCTTCTCCGAGGGTCTGATCCGTGTCATGCCGGGCTGGGAGATCAACTTCTGGGGTCACACGCTCGTCCTGGGTGTGTTCATCCCGCTGATGATCTTCCCGCTGGTCCTGGTCGCGATCGCGGTCTACCCGTTCATCGAGGCCTGGGTCACCGGCGACAAGCGCGAGCACCACATCCTGGACCGTCCGCGCAACGCGCCGACGCGTACGGCCTTCGGTGTCGCGTGGATCACCTGGTACATGGTCCTGCTGATCGGTGGTGGAAACGACCTGTGGGCCACCCACTTCCGCCTGTCGATCAACGCCATCACCTGGTTCGTCCGGATCGCGTTCTTCGTCGCCCCGGTCCTCGCGTTCGTCATCACCAAGCGGATCTGCCTCGGCCTGCAGCGCCGGGACAAGGACAAGGTGCTGCACGGCCGCGAGTCGGGCATCATCAAGCGCCTGCCGCACGGTGAGTTCATCGAGGTGCACGAGCCGCTCAGCCAGGAGCAGCTGCACACCCTCACCGCGCACGAGCAGTACAAGCCGGCCGAGATCGGCCCGTTGGTCGACGAGAACGGTGTCGAGCGCAAGGTGAAGGGCTCCGAGAAGCTGCGCGTCAAGCTCAGCAAGGCGTACTACGGCGAGGAAGCCCAGATTCCGAAGCCGACCGTCGAGGAGTACAAGGAGATCACGAGCGGCCACGGCCACCACTGATCGCTGCGCACGCCACGCCACGGCCGAAGGGCTCCGTCCGCTGTACGGACGGGGCCCTTCGCCGTGCCCCGGCCTGGATAGGGTGGGGGCACATCTTTCAGGTGCACACACCTCTGCTACGACACTCAGGAGCGGCCTTATGAGCGCTGTGACCCCCGCTGGAGGCGACACCGCGGCGGGCCGTTCCTGGCCCCGGTTGCTGAACGGCCTGCTGGAGGGGCGCGATCTGAGCGCCGACGACACGGCCTGGGCGATGGACCTGATCATGCGCGGCGAGGCGACCGACGCGCAGATCGCCGGGTTCGTGGTGGCGCTGCGGGCCAAGGGCGAGACCGTCGAGGAGATCACCGGCTTCGTCCGGACGATGTACGAGCACGCGAATGTGATCGAGGTGTCCGGCGACACCGTGGACATCGTCGGCACCGGCGGGGACGGCGCCAAGACCGTCAACATCTCCACGATGTCCGCGATCGTCGTGGCCGGCGCGGGCGCCAAGGTCGTCAAGCACGGCAACCGGGCTGCGTCCTCCGCCTCCGGCTCCTCGGACGTCCTGGAGAAGCTCGGGGTGAATCTGAACCTTCCCGTGCCCCGGGTGCCGTCCGTGGCCGAGGAGGCCGGGATCACCTTCTGCTTCGCGGCCAAGTTCCACCCCGCGATGCGGCACGCGGGCGCGGCGCGCGGGCAGTTGGGGATCAGGACGGTCTTCAACGTCCTCGGTCCGCTCACCAACCCGGCCCGGGTGCGGGCGCAGGCGGTCGGGGTCGCCGACCCTCGGATGGCGCCGATCGTCGCGGGTGTGTTCGCCGAGCGCGGCAACTCCTCGCTGGTGTTCCGCGGTGACGACGGCCTGGACGAGCTGACCACGACCTCGACCTCCCGGGTCTGGATCGTCCGGGACGGCAAGGTCACCGAGGAGTCCTTCGACCCGCGGGACGTCGGCATCGACCTCGTCCCGGTGGAGGCGCTGCGGGGCGCGGACGCGTCGTACAACGCGGATGTGGCGCGGCGCCTGCTGAACGGCGAGACCGGGCCCGTCCGGGACGCGGTCCTGCTCAACTCTGCGGCGGCCCTGGTGGCTCTCCACCCGACGGAGGCGCCCCTGGCGGAGCAGATCCGCACCGGCATGGCGAAGGCGGCGGAGTCGATCGACTCCGGCGCGGCCAAGCGGACATTGGAGCGCTGGGTGACCGCGAGCAACGCGTAGCGGTCACCGGTCGTCGTCCCGTAATCCGGACACGGGTTGCGGGGCGACGATCACTTCCCTTAAGTTCCTGTACCAGGTCATGAGTGACAGTCATGAGGCCCCGGCCGACTGTCCGGCAACCCTCCGTCCGTGGCGGGGTGCCCCGGGTGAAGACCAGGCCGTGAGCAGCAAGGCTCACGGCAAGCGCGGACCCCTCGCGATACACCAGGGGTCCTGGGTCGTTCGAGGGAGTCTTCCGTGAGCAAGCGAATGCGATAGGGCCGCCGAGCCCCGCCTCCGCACACCCCTTTTCGCTCATCTTCTCCGTCTGTCACGGGAGCTTCGCCATGTCTGTCTCCACCGCTGCCCTCGACCGTTCCGTTTGTTCCCCGCTGCCTGTTCTGGGCCGGGATGTCACCGTCCCGCTCGTCACCGGCGGCGAGGTCACGTACGCCGCGCTCGACTACGCCGCCAGCGCCCCCGCGCTCCAGCGGGTCTGGGACGACGTGGCCGCCTACGCGCCGTACTACGGCAGCGTGCACCGGGGCGCCGGGTATCTCTCGCAGCTGTCGACCGACCTCTTCGAGAACGCCCGCAAGACCGTCGCCGAGTTCCTCGACTGCCGCGCCGACGACCAGCTGATCTTCACCCGGTCCACCACCGACTCGCTCAACCTCCTCGCTGCCGCCCTCCCCGCCGACTGCCAGGTCTTCGTCTTCGAGACCGAGCACCATGCCTCCCTGCTGCCCTGGCGCGCCGCGAAGGTCACCTGCCTCAACGCCCCGCGCACCCCGCAGCAGGCCGTGGCGACCCTGGAGCGCGCCCTCGCCGACCGCGACCCGTACGGTCCGGCCCTGGTCTGTGTCACCGGCGCCTCGAACGTCACCGGGGAGCTGTGGCCGGTGCGGGAACTGGCCGCCGCCGCCCACGCGCACGGCGCCCGGATCGTCCTCGACGCCGCACAGCTCGCCCCGCACCACCCGGTCTCGGTCCAGGACCTGGACGTCGACTGGGTCGCCTTCTCCGGCCACAAGCTCTACGCCCCCTTCGGCTCCGGCGTCCTCGCCGGCCGCGCCGACTGGCTGCTCGCGGCCGAGCCCTACCTCGCGGGCGGCGGCGCCAGCCGTAAGGTCACCCGGCGTGCGGACGGGGGAGTGGACGTGGAGTGGCACGAGAGCGCGGCGCGCCATGAGGCCGGCTCGCCGAACGTCATCGGCGCCTACTCCATCGCCTCGGCCTGCAAGGCGTTGACGGACGCCGGATTCGACACCCTGGTCGCCCGGGAGCAGTACCTGATCGAGAAGGTCCGCGAGGGCCTCGCCGAGGTCCCCGAGGTCAGGATCCTCTCCCTGTTCGGCGACGACGCCCCGCGCGTCGGCGTCATCTCCTTCGTCGTCGACGGCTGGAACAGCTCCCACTTCGCCGCCGCCCTCTCCGCCGAGTACGGCATCGGCGTCCGCGACGGTCTGTTCTGCGCCCACCCCCTGGTCCGCACCCTGCTCGGCAGCGACCCGGGGACCCAGGGCGAGTGCGGCGCCCCCGAGGCGGCACCCGGCGAGAAGTCCCTGAACGCCATCCGGGTCAGCTTCGGCGCGGGCACCCCGGACGAGCACGTGGTGCGTTTCGTGACCGCGGTGCGCGAACTCGTCACCGACGGCGCGAAGTGGAACTACCGCACCGAGGACGGGCGTTGCGTCCCCGCGGTGTGATCCGCTGACGTACGCTCCGCGACGACGATCTGTCCCAGGTGCCCGAGGAGTTCCGGCCGCTGGTGGAGTCCTGTCTGCGCCCGGACCCGGCCGGACGGCCGGTGCCGGAGGCCGTCATGGCGGCCGTGGGACACACGGAGGCGTCGCTGCCCGCTGCCGTGCGACCGGGCTGGTTCACCGGCGGCGGTGCGCGGTGGGTGCGGGGGGACGACGCGGAGCGGATGAGCGGCGTCGAGTACGTGGCCCCGGTGACGGTGCCGGACGCGGTCGTATCGCCCGGCGGGGCGCCGCTGCCGCCGTCGCGCCGCGGTGTGCTGCGGGCCGTGGCCGGTGGGGCCGTGGTGGCCGCCGCCGGGGGCGTCGGCGGCTGGTGGTGGCTGCGGGATCCGGAGCGGGGCAAGAAGGTGGACTCGCCCTCGCGGCGGGGACTACGACCTCACCGAACCCGTCGTGTCGGGCGGCCGGATCTTCCTTCAGACCCCCGACGAGATCCACGCCCTGAACCTCAAGGGCAAGCGGATCTGGCGCTTCCCGCTCAAGGCCGGCTATCCGGTGTCGGCCCCCCTGATACGCGGCAACCGCCTCTACGTCACCTCGGAGGAGGGCGTGGCAGCCGCCGACCTCACGTCCTAGCCGTCGAGGCCGATCGCGAACGCCGCCTCCAGGTCGTGCTGGGAGTACGTCCGGAACGCCACGTGCGTGTCCGTGCCCTCCACGCCCGGGATCTTGCTGATGCGGCCGGGGATGACCTCGGCGAGGTCCTCGTGCTCCTTGACCCGGACCATCGCGATCAGGTCGTAGGTGCCGGTGACGGAGAAGACCTCGCTCACGCTGTCCAGCGAAGCGATCTGCTCCGCGATCTCGGGGATCCGGTCCACGCTGGTCTTGATGAGGACGATCGCGGTGATCACGGCTGGTTCTCTCCCTCGGGGGCCGGCGTCGCTGGGGTGGCCCTCACTCTAGTCGTACGGCCGAACCGCACCCAGGCGAAGCTGCAGCCCAGGCCGAAGCCCACGAGATGGGCCAGATACGCCACCCCGGGCCCGTTCGCGGCCCGCCCCGCCGCCAGCCACTGCAGGGCCGCCCAGAAGGGCAGCACCACCCAGGCCGGGAAGCGCAGCGGCAGGAAGAACAGGAACGGCAGCAGGCTCGTCACCCTGGCCCGGGGGAACAGCGCGAGGCAGGCGCCGAGGACCGCCGAGATCGCGCCGGACGCGCCCACCAGTGACTGCTCGGAGCCGGCGTTGGCGGCGGCGTAGCCCAGCAGCGCGAGATAGCCGCAGCCCAGATAGAAGAGGATGAACTGGACGCGGCCCATGCGCTCCTCGGTCAGCACGCCGAAGACGTAGAGGAAGAGCATGTTGCCCAGCAGATGCACCCAGCTGCCGTGCACGAAGAGCGCGGTGGCCGGGGTGAGGGCGGCGCGGGCGTGCCCCTCGAACAACCCGGCCGGAACCACGCCCCAGCGCCGGAAGTACGCCCGCTGCGCCGCGAGCAGCTCGTCGCCGGTGCCGTAGACCGGATTCAGCCCCGACGCCGGGCCGATCACGAAGATCAGCGTGCACAGGGCGATCAGTCCGTAGGTCACCGGCGCGGACGGCGTCCGGATCGTTCTGACGGTCTTGGCGCTCCAGTTGCTGATCATGAACACAGAGCATGACGTAATGGGGCGTACTCGAACAGAGCGCCTCGCCGCTGTGGACGGCCGAGCGGCGGGTACCCGCCAGGCCGTAGGGTTACGAGCCACAACCACCGGGGATGCCGGTGAGTCACCGACACTGGAAGGAAAGAACGGTCGCGATGACGGTTCCCCTGCCGACCGCCACCACGCGGTGGCGCTGCACGCTCTGCGGCAACCTCACCCGTTTCGATGTGACCCGCTCGTCGAAGGTCGTCGAGTACGTCCACCTCGACCTCGCCGGTGAGCCCAAGGTCGAGGAGCGCGAGGTGGTCAGTGAGACCATCGAGTCGGTGCGCTGCCGCTGGTGCAACGCCGTGGATCAGGTGGAACTCGTGGACAGGCCGGGCGCCGGCTCCTGAGCGGAGCGGGCCCCGCTCGGGCGATCCCCCAGGCCAGAGGGGGTCCCGCACAGGCATTGGGGTGAGACGGATGGTGGAGACCACGGGCGGGGGGCCGGGCGACGGCGCCGCTGAGGTGCTCGACCGTCCGCTGCCCGACGGAGTGCGCAGAAGAGTCGTACAGATCGTCTCCGACGGGTTCGGCGGCCTGACCGTCGGTGAACTGCCCGCCCAGCTGAGACAGTACGCCCGCTTCGCCCCGAACCGCCGTGCCAAGTTCGCCGGCAACGCCATGGCCGCCGCTCTGGAGACCGATCCGCTCTTCCGTCAGCGCATCGGGGAGAGGCTGAGAGAGGCCCAGCCGGAAATCACCGGCGCCCTCGACTCCGGCTCGCCGCCCCCGGCCGCGGATCCGCTCGACGTGGCGGCCGCGGCCTATGTGCTGCGGCCCACCGGCTGGGTCAAGCTCGTGACCGCGGCCGGCGAGGAGGCCCAGCGGGCCGACGCCGAGCGCGCCGACGAGGAGAACCGCGCCGAACTGGAGCGGCTGCGCGGCGAACTCGCCCAGGCCAGGGAGCAGATCCGGACCGAGACCGAGCGGCTGCGCACCGAGCTGGACGCGTCCAAGAAGGAAGCGGAATCGCTTCACCGCAAGCTGCGGTCCGCCGTCAGTGACGTCAAGCGCGGTGAGGCCGCGCTGCGCAAGGTGCAGAGCGAGATCGAGTCCGTACGCGCCGAGGCACACGGTCAGGTGTCCGCCGCCGAGAGCGAGTCCCGGCGGCTGAAGTCGCGCCTCTCGGAGGCGGAGGCCGCCCTGGAGGCCACCCGCAGGGCGGCGCGCGAGGGCCGCAGTGTCGAGGACATGCGGGTACGGCTGCTGCTGGACACCCTGCTCGACGCCACCCAAGGGCTGCGCCGGGAGCTGGCGTTGCCGCCGGTGTCGGTGCGTCCGGCCGAGACCGTGGACGCGGTCGAACCGGGACGTATGACCCCGAAGGACATCGCCGCACGGGCGTTGTCCGAGAACGACCCCGCCATCATCGACCAGCTGCTGGCGCTGCCCCAGGCCCATCTTGTCGTCGACGGCTACAACGTCACCAAGACCGGCTATCCCCAGATGCCGCTGGAGAAGCAGCGCCTGAGGCTCCTCGGGCAGCTCTCCCAGCTCGCCGCCCAGACCGGCGCCGAGGTGACCTGCGTCTTCGACGGGGCCGAGCTGGCCGCGCCGGTGCTGCTGGCGCCGCCGCGCGGGGTGCGGGTGCTGTTCTCCAAACCCGGAGTCACGGCCGATGAGTTGATCCGTCAGCTGGTGCGCGCCGAGCCGCCGGGGCGTCCGGTCATCGTCGTCTCGACCGACCGCGAGGTGGCCGACGGAGTCGCCCGGGCGGGCGCCCGGCCGGTGGCATCTGCGGTGCTTCTGAAGCGACTGTCCTGAAGGTCAACGTACAGACGCAATGCCCGAATTGACGGAACCGTCACGCAACGTAGCGTCAAGTGGGCATCACTGCACGTGGGTTGATGGTAAAGAATGCGGACCGTAACCGGGATAAATCGCCCACGGGTTTGAACTGATCACAGCTGTGTCACTAGGGTCTGCCTTCGAACCTGCGATCAGAAGATCATTCAGAAGAAGGAGTTCGCCTCCGTGGCGTCCCACCGTCGACCCAAGCAGCCGAGCCGCGCACGTGTGACCGTGCTGACCACCGCCGCTGCTGCCGCCGTGGCCATCAGCTCGCAGGCGGCCAACGCCGCGCCCAGCGAGAAGCCGAGCAAGGACGAGGTCAAGGCCAAGGTCGACAAGCTCTACCAGGAGGCCGAGCAGGCCACCGAGAAGTACAACGGCGCCAAGGAGAAGCAGGAGAAGCTCCAGAAGGAGATCTCCACGATCCAGGACAACGTCGCGCGGGGTCAGGAAGACCTCAACGAGATGCGCGACTCCATAGGCCTGGCGGCCGCCGCCCAGTACCGCACCGGCTCCATGGACTCCTCGGTCCAGCTCTTCCTCTCCTCCGACCCGGACGACTACCTCGACAAGGCGTCCACGCTCGACCAGTTGAGCAGCCAGCAGGTCGAGTCGCTGAAGAAGATCCAGGACAAGCAGCGTGAACTCGCCCAGGACCGCGCCGAGGCCACCGAGAAGCTCAAGGACCTTGCCTCCACCCGGACCGAACTGGGCAACAAGAAGAAGGAAGTCCAGGACAAGCTCGCCGAGGCGCAGAAGCTGCTCAACACCCTGACCGCCCAGGAGAAGGCGGCGCTGACGGCCGAGCAGGAGCGCGCCAGCCGCAGCAGCGAGCGCACCGCTCTCGGCTCCGGCGCCCCCGCCAGTGGCCGCGCCGCCGCGGCGTATGCCGCGGCCCAGAGCAAGATTGGCTCGCCCTACGTCTGGGGCGCCGCGGGCCCGAACTCCTTCGACTGCTCCGGTTTCACCTCCTGGGCCTTCGCCCAGGCCGGGGTGTCCATACCGCGTGTCTCCCAGGATCAGGCCATGATCGGCACGCGCATCAACTCGGTCGCCGATCTCAAGGTCGGCGACCTGGTCCTTTTCGCCAACGACCTGCACCACGTCGGCTTCTACGCGGGCAACGGGCAGATCCTGCACTCCCCGCGCACCGGCGCCTACGTCCGGTACGAGTCGATGAAGACCATCGGTGAGCCGTTCAGGTGGGGCGTCCGAGTCTGACGTCTCCCGACCTCCTCCAAGATCACCACAGTGCGCCGCCCGAACGGGCGAATTGCGACAACCCGCGCTGACCTCACGCCCCGCTCATGACCTGCGTCATAGGCGGGGCGTCACCGTGCGTGCCCACGGCGGTCGTTGGTCGGTGCCCCGTCGTGGGGCTACTCTCTGCCGCGTTTCCCCCTCGCCGGGGAAGGTCCTTGTCCGCCAGCGGAAGGGGTGCGGCTTCTCGTGGGGTCCCATCGTCGCCTTGTACCGTCCGGGTTCGACCGGGGCGCGAGCACCGCGCTCTGCGTCATCTCAGCCGCCGCGGCCGCGCTGGCAGCCGTACCCGCGCTCGCCGCGCCGCTCGACGACACCAAGGCCGAGGTGGACCGCCTCTACGAGGAGGCCGAGCAGGCCACCGAGGCCTACAACAAGGCCGATGAGCGTGCCGACTCGCTGCGCAAGGAGGTCGGCGTGGCGCAGGACCGGATCGCGCGGCAGCAGGAGCGCATCAACTCCATGCGGGAGGCGCTCGGTTCGCTGGCCGGAGCCCAGTACCGCTCCGGCGGGCTCGACCCCTCCCTGGCTCTGCTGTTCTCCGACGATCCGGACGACTATCTCGACAAGGCGTCCGTGCTGGACCGGATCAGCGCCCATCAGGCCGGTGAGCTGAAGGACCTTCAGGACGCGATGCGCGAACTCTCCCAGGAGCGGGCCGAGGCCTCCCGCAAGCTCGGGGAGCTGGAGAAGAGCCGCAAGGCCGTCGCGGCGCACAAGCGGACGGTGGAGGGCAAGCTCGCGAAGGCCCGGGCACTGCTGAACTCCCTGTCGTCCGCCGAGCGCGCCGCCTACGACCGGGCCTCCCGTTCCGGCCGCTCCGACATGCCCGACCTCGGGGGCGCCGTCCCGGCCTCGGGCCGTGCGGCCGCCGCGGTCGCCGCCGCCCGCTCGGCACTCGGCAGGCCGTACGTCTGGGGCGCCAACGGCCCCAGCGGCTTCGACTGTTCGGGCCTGATGCAGTGGTCGTACGCCCAGGCCGGCGTCTCCCTGCCCCGCACCTCCCAGGGCCAGCGCTCCGCCGGCCGCCAGGTCCCCCTCTCCCAGATCCAGCCCGGCGACCTCGTCACCTACCGCTCCGACGCCAGCCACGTGGCCATGTACATGGGCAATGGCCAGGTGATCCACTCGCCGTATCCGGGAGCGCAGGTTCGGTACGACCCGGTGGGGATGATGCCGGGGGCCACGGTCACCAGGGTGTGACGGGGGTCTGACCTCCGCGCTCTGATCCCCGTACGATCGCGGCATGGCTGGTCGAGGGCGGGCGTCCGGGTCCGGTGCGGTGATGGCGCTGTGTCTGCTGCTCGTCTCGCTCGTGGCGTGTGGCGGCCGGCCAAAGTCCGACAGCGCCCAGGACGCCGTACAGCGGGTGCTCGACCGGCGGGCCGAGGCGATCGTCGAGCACGATGAGTCGGCCTTTGTACGGACGGGCGCACAGAGCGGGTTCGACGATCTGCGGGCGGTGCCGTTCGCGGAGTGGTCGTACCGGGTGACCGGGCTCCGGCGCGCCGGGGACACCGCTGTCGCCGAGGCCGAGCTGCGCTATCGCATCGAGGGCAACGACCGCGCCCCGGTCACCGCCGCCCGCACCCTGGAGCTCGGCCTGGACGCGGGCGGCGCGTGGTACGTCGAGTCCGAGCGGCCCGCGAGGAAGGCCGCCGAACAGCTGTGGGACCAGGGCCGGGTGGACGTCGTCCGGGGTGAGCGCAGCATCGTGCTCGGGGTCGGACAGAAGGCCGGGCGGCTGAGCGCCTTCGCCGATCTGGCCGACCGGGCCGTGCCCGCGGTGACGCAGGCGTGGGGGACCGAGTGGCCGCGGCGCGTCGTCGTGCTCGTACCGGAGTCGCTGGAGGGGATGGCCGGGCTGCTCGGCTCGCCCGCCTCCTCCTACCGGGGCATCGCGGCCGTGACCACCGGCGAGACCGGCGCCCCCGCCGACGCGCCCGCGGACCGGATCATCCTCAACCCGGTCGCGTACGGCGTCCTCGGCCAGAGCGGCAAACAGGTCGTGCTCACCCACGAGACCACCCATGTCGCCACCCGCGCCCACACCAGCGCCGCCACCCCGCTGTGGCTCTCCGAGGGATACGCCGACTGGGTCGGCTACCTCGGCTCCGGCCGCACCCCCTCCCAGGCGGCCCCCGAGCTGTGGCGGGCGGTGACCGAGGGGGAGATCCCGGCGGGGCTGCCGACGGACGATGACTTCGGGTTCACCGGGGACGCGGCCGGTCTCGCGCAGGCGTACGAGAGCGGCTGGATGGCCTCCCGGATGATCGCCGACCGCTGGGGCGAGGTACGGCTCGGCGAGTTCTACCGGGCCGTCGGCGCGCACGAGAAGCGGCCCGGCGCGGTCGAGGACGCCATGGAGAAGGCGCTCGGGACGACCGTGGAGGACTTCACCGCGCAGTGGCGGGAGTATCTGCGCACTCAGTTCGGCGCATCGCGGTTCGGCTGATCGAGCACCTCGATGGCCTCGGCGAGCCACTCCCGCTCGGCGGCGCCAGTGGCCCGCGCGACCCGCAGCATGCCCTGCCGGAACAGATCGCCGGCCTCTTCCGCCCGCACCGGCTCTTCCCCCCGGTAGAAGAAGCTCGACGGCGCCTCCAGGAACTCCAGCCGCCGACGCAGTACTGCGGCCTGCTCACGCGGATCCGGCAGATGCCGTAGGAACGCCAGGACGGTGTTGAAGCGGACCTGGTCGGTGATCTCCGTCTGCTTGGGGTGGCGCAGCCGTTCCAGCAGGTCGGCGCGGCCCTCCTCGGTCAGCGACAGGATCCGGCGCGGGGCGGCGCTCGCGCCCGGCTCGGTGTGCTGGTCGAGCAGGCCCGCCTTGGTGAGACGGGTGATCGCCGGGTACAGGGCACCGTCGCTGACCGGCCGGACATGGCCGCTGAGCGCCTTGATGCGCTCCTTCAACTCATAGCCGTGCAGCGGCTGTTCGGCCAGGAAGCCCAGGATCGACAGCTCCAGCACCGATTCCTCCTTGCGGATGTCATGCCGCCCATGCTACCTCTAAGCGAGCTATCTCGAATCGAGGTATCTCCAGGGGGATCCATGAACGCTCACCGCAAGCAGCTCATCTCGCTCGCCCAGCCCGTCTACTTCTCGCTCCTGGCCTCCGTCGCCGCCGGGATCATCAACACTGTCTGGGTCTCCCGGCTCGGCGGTCCGGCCGTCGCCGCCGTGGCCGTCGCGACCAACACAGAGAACGTGCTGCTGGGCGTCGCGCTGGTCTTCGGCTCCGGCACGACCGTGCTGGTCGCGCACGCCAGGGGTGCCCGGGACCCGGCGGCGGTGCGGGCGGCCGTACGCGGAGGCTGGGCGGTGTACGCGCTGATCACGCCCGTGGTCGTGCTCGTCGGGCTGCTCCTGCGGGAGCCGCTGGCCCGGCTGGTCCTCGGCGGTGAAGGACCGGCCGTCCCGCTCGCCACCTCCTACTTCGCGATCTCCCTGCCCGGCATCGCCGTCTTCTTCGCCCAGACCCTGCTCGACGGCATCCTCAAGGGCACCGGCGACACCCGCACCCCGATGCGCCTCGCCCTCCTGGCCAACGGCCTGATCCTCGTCATCGACCCCTTCGCGATCCACTTCTACGGCGTGCAGGGCGCCGCCGCCACCACCGTCCTGTCCCGCTGCGTGGCCCTGGGCGCCGGCCTGCTCGCCCTGCGTCGGAAGGCGTTGCTCCGGGGGCCACGGGGCTCCTTCTCGCCGCGCCGGACCCTCGCCACCGGCCTGCCCATGGCCGCCGACTTCACCGTCCGGCAGACCGGAGCGCTGGCGCTGGTGGCGATCGTGGCCCGGCTCGGGGTGACCGCGGTGGCCGGGTACGCGATCGCGTACAAGGTCCTCTACGTCGCCACCATGGCCTTCTACGCCGTACGCCAGGCCGCCGCCATCCACACCGCGCACACCCGTGGCGCCGGACGCGACGAGCGGCGGGCGATCGGGCGGCAGGCGGTGCTGGTGTCCGGGGCGGTGGGGCTGGCGGCGGCCGTGCTGCTCGCCGTGACCGCGCCCTGGATCATGGCCGCCTTCGGCGCCGGGCCCGGGGTCGCCCACGAGGGCGTGCTGTTCCTGCGCTGCATCGGGCCCTACCTGCTGCTCATGGCCTGCGTCATCGCGCTCGGCGGGGTCTTCGAGGGCGGCGGCGGTGCGCCCGTGCTGCTGAGGGTGACGCTGTTCGGCACGGCCGTACAGCTGCCGCTGGCGTACGGACTGTCCGGGCTCGGGCTGCCGGGGGTATGTCTGGCGCTGGCGCTTGCCATGGCGGTGCAGTGGGCCTTGCTCCGGTGGCGTGCTCCGCGTCAGGAGGGGAGCGAGGTCTCCTTGGTGCGGGCGGCCTGAGCCGGCACCGGACCGGGCTCGGAGGCGGACACCGTGGAGCGCCACAGTTCGCGCGCTGCCAGGAGCGTGGCCAGGACCAGCAGGCCGTTGCGGAGGAACAGGAGGGTGATGCCGAGGGTGTCGCTGGAGACCACGTGCGAGAACCAGAGCGGGAACTCCAGCACCGTCACCAGGCACGCCGCCAGCACCAGAGCGACCGGCCACCCCATCCGCCCGCCCCGGAAGCACAGGCAGACCGCGGCGAGGCCGACCAGCCACACCATGTACTGCGGGCTGATCACCCGGCTGGTCGTGGTGAACATCAGCACCGCCACGAACGCCGCGTCCGCGAGCGTGTGCGGCAGGAACCGGGCCGCCTTGAACCGCCACAGCAGCAGCCAGCCGAAGGCGAGCCCGGTCAGCGCCAGGGCGGCCGTGCTGACGACGTCCACATACGGGCCGAGGAACTCCACCGAGCCGTAGTTCAGCAGCACCTGTCCGTCCCAGCCGAAGTGCCGGGCCACATGGAAGACGAGGGCGCCCAGCGACTCCACCTCGGTACCCCGGTCCCGCTGGAAGGTCAGGAACGCGAACGCGCCCGGCATCGCCACGGCGAACAGCGCCGCCAGCAGACCCGCGGTCAGCGCCGCCGACACCCAGGCCGAGCGCCTGCGGGCGGCGACGAGCAGCAGCACGGGCCACACCTTCAGCAGCGCCGCGAACGCCGTCAGCGCGCCCATCACCCGGGGGTGCCGGGCACCCGCCAGCAGCGCGGCCACGGCCACGGCGGTCACCATCACGTCGTACCGGGCGTACACCGTCGGGCCGAGAAGCGGGACGCCCACCGCCCAGACCCAGGCGCCGCGCAGGCTCCGGCCCCGGCGCAGGCCCGCGTGGAGCAGCAGGGCGAGGACCGCGAGATCGGCGGTGAAGGCGAGGACGAAGAAGGCGGAGGCGTAGTCCAGGTAGAACAGCAGCGCGGGGGAGAGGATCGCGAGGGCCGCGGCGGGCGGATACTGCCAGGTGACATCGTCCTGCGGGAACGTTCCGGTGCGCAGCACCTCGTACCAGCCCTGGTAGATCACGGACACGTCGGTGGTGACGTCGGGACCGGGGAAGACGTACACCTTGAACACGAAGAGCAGCAGAGCCGTCCTGGTCAGGGCCCAGACGACGAGCAGACCCGCCAAGGACCGCCGTGTGCCCGTCGTCTCCACCTGGTCCCCTGCCGCTCGCGTCCGCCTTGAGGGGAACATGATGTCCTGGGAAGCTGTGCGTCGGCCACCAGCGCGGCCGTGAGGCGGTGCGCGTGACGCCTCCGATAGGGTCGGCCGCGATGCACAAGACGCTCATCGTGACGAACGACTTCCCGCCCCGCCCCGGCGGCATCCAGGCCTTCCTGCACAACATGGCGCTGCGCCTGGACCCGGAGCGGCTGGTGGTCTACGCCTCCACCTGGAAGCGCGGCCGGGAGGGCGTCGAGGCCACGGCCGCCTTCGACGCCGAACAGCCCTTCACCGTCGTACGCGACTCCACGACGATGCTGCTCCCGACGCCGCAGGCGACCCGGCGGGCGGTCGGGCTGCTGCGCGAGCACGGCTGTACGTCGGTGTGGTTCGGGGCGGCGGCCCCGCTCGGCCTGATGGCCCCGGCGCTGCGCAGGGCCGGTGCCCAGCGCCTGGTGGCCACGACCCACGGCCACGAGGCCGGCTGGGCCCAGCTGCCCGCCTCACGGCAGCTGCTGCGCCGGATCGGGGACTCCACGGACACGATCACCTACCTCGGCGAGTACACACGCTCGCGGATCGCCGACGCGCTGAGCCCCGAGGCCGCCGAGCGGATGGTGCAGCTCCCGCCCGGCGTCGACGAGAAGACCTTCCACCCCGGGTCCGGTGGCGACCTCGTGCGGGCCCGGCTGGGGCTGACCGACCGCCCGGTGATCGTCTGCGTCTCCCGGCTGGTCCCGCGCAAGGGCCAGGACACCCTGATCCTCGCGATGCCGGGCATCCTGGCGAAGGAACCGGACGCGGTCCTGCTGGTCGTGGGCGGCGGTCCCTACGAGAAGGACCTGCGCAAGCTGGCCCACGAGACCCGGGTGGCCGACTCCGTCCACTTCACCGGCGCGGTTCCCTGGTCCGAGCTTCCCGCCCACTACGGCGCGGGCGACGTCTTCGCCATGCCCTGCCGCACGCGCCGGCGGGGCCTGGACGTGGAGGGCCTGGGCATCGTCTACCTGGAGGCATCGGCGACGGGCCTGCCGGTGGTCGCTGGCGACTCCGGCGGGGCGCCCGACGCGGTCCTCGACGGCGAGACGGGCTGGGTCGTGCGGGGCGGCTCGCCGGAACAGGCGGCCGACCGGATCGTCACGCTCCTGGGGGACGCGGAACTGCGCCGCAGGATGGGGGAGCGGGGCCGGGAGTGGGTCGAGGAGAAGTGGCGCTGGGACCTGTTGGCGGAACGGCTGAAGACCCTGTTGTAAAGCGTGCGGTGACTCTAGGCGGAAGGTGAAAATCCGCCCATGCTCCGCACATGACAGCAAAACTGATGCAGCGTCAGCTGACGAGACGTCATATCCTGGGCATGGTGGCCCTGCAGACCGCCGCCGCGTCCGGTCTCACCCGCATCGGTCTCCAGTCGGCGTCGGCCGTGGAGCCCGCCGCCGTGGACAACGCCCCGGCGATCGTGGTCGGTTCGGGCTACGGCGGTGCCGTCGCCGCCCTCCGCCTCGGGCAGGCAGGCATCCGCACGGTCGTCATCGAGATGGGCCGCCTGTGGAACACCGCAGGACCCGACGGCAAGGTCTTCTGCTCCACCGCCGCGCCGGACCACCGCTCCATGTGGTTCCGCACCCGCACCGAGGCCCCGCTCGCCACCTTCCTGTGGCTGGACGTCGTCAACAAGGACATCAGCCCCTACCCCGGCGTCCTCGACCGCGTCCACTTCGCCGACATGTCGGTGTACGTGGGCCGGGGCGTCGGCGGCGGCTCCCTGGTCAACGGCGGCATGGCGGTCACCCCGCTGAAGTCGTACTTCGCCGAGCAGTTCCCCACCGTGGACGCGGACGAGATGTACGGCACGTACTTCCCCCGCGCCCGCTCCATGCTCGGCGTCAACACCGTCGACCCGGCCTGGTTCGAGTCCACGGAGTGGTACCGCTTCACCAGGATCTCCCGCAAGCACGCGGCCAACGCCGGCCTGCGGACCACCTTCGTGCCGAACGTCTACGACTTCGGCTACATGCAGCGCGAGGCGGCCGGCACGGCGACCAGGTCGGCGCTCGCCGGAGAGGTGGTCTACGGCAACAACCACGGCAAACGCACCCTGGACAAGACCTACCTCGCCGCGGCCCTCGGCACCGGGAACGTCACCATCCACACCCAGGAGCGGGTCACCGCGATCAACAGGGCCGCCGACGGGTCGTACCTGCTCACCGCTCAGCGGATCGACAACGCCGGGACCGTCGTCGAGACCAAGGAGTACGGCTGCACCTACCTCTTCCTCGGCGGCGGCAGCCTCGGCACCACCGAACTCCTGCTGCGCGCGCGGGAGACGGGGGCGCTGCCCGCTCTCGACGCGAGCGTCGGCACCGGCTGGGGCACCAACGGCAATGTGATGCTCGGGCGGGCCAACCACCTGTGGGACACGGTGGGGGCGAACCAGGCGACGATGCCGGTGATGGGCATCGACGACTGGGCGAACAGCGCCAACCCCGTCTTCGCGGAGATCGCGCCGCTGCCGACGGGCCTGGAACACTGGGTCAGCCTCTATCTGGCGATCACCAAGAACCGGGAGCGGGCGTCCTTCTCGTACACGAACGGCGCGCTGGCGCTGGGCTGGACCGCGGCCCAGAGCGCGCTCTCGGCCGCCATGGCCAAGAAGCTGTTCGACCGGATCAACCGGGCCAACGCCACGATCTACCGGTACGACCTGTTCGGCTCGTCCAACCGGGCCTTCGCCGACGACTTCACCTACCACCCGCTGGGCGGCTGCGTGTTGGGGCGGGCGACCGACAACTACGGCCGGGTGAAGGGGTATGCGAAGCTGTACGTCACCGACGGCTCGCTCGTGCCCGGGTCGATCGGGGTGAACCCGTTCGTGACGATCACCGCGCTCGCCGAACGCACGATGGCGCGGGTCCTCGCCGAGGACACCGCGCCATAGCGACCGGCTGCGGTCACTTCGCGTAGATCGCCTCGATCTCCTGCGCGAAGTCCTTCGCCACCACGTTCCGCTTGAGCTTCAGCGACGGCGTCAGGTGGCCCGTCTCCTCCGTGAACTGGGAGGACAGAATGCGGAACTTCCGCACCGATTCCGCCTTGGACACCGCGGCGTTGCCGTCGTCGATCGCCGACTGGATGGCGGCCAGCAGGTCCGCGTCCTCGCGCAGCGACGCCGCGGTGGCATCCGCGGGCTTGCCGTGCTCGGCGGCCCAGCGGCCCAGGAACTCCTCGTCGATGGTGACCAGCGCGCCCACGAACGGCCGCCCGTCGCCCACCACCATGCACTCCGCGACCAGCGCGTGCGCGCGGATACGGTCCTCGATCACGGCCGGGGCGACGTTCTTGCCGCCCGCGGTGACGATGATCTCCTTCTTGCGGCCGGTGATCCTCAGGTAGCCGTCCTCGTCGAGGGTGCCGATGTCGCCGGAGTGAAACCAGCCGTCGGCCAGCGCCTCCTCGGTGGCGCCGGGGTTGTTCCAGTACTCCTTGAAGATGTGCTCGCCGTGCAGCAGCACCTCGCCGTCGTCGGCGATGCGCACCACCGAGCCGGGCAGCGGCTGGCCGACCGTGCCGATCTTCTGGCGGTCCCAGGGGTTGAAGGCGGTCGCCGCGCAGGACTCGGTCAGGCCGTAGCCCTCCAGCACCGTGAAGCCGGTACCGCGGAAGAAGTGACCGAGGCGCTCGCCCAGCGGGGCTCCGCCGGAGATGGCGTACTCGCCCCGGCCGCCGAGGACCGCGCGCAGCTTGCTGTAGACGAGCTTGTCGAAGACCTTGTGCTTGATCTTCAGGCCGACGGACGGACCCGAGGGGGTGTCCAGCGCGCGGCTGTAGGCGATGGCCGTGTCGGCCGCCTTGTCGAAGATCTTGCCCTTGCCGTCCGCCTGCGCCTTGGCGCGCGCCGAGTTGTAGACCTTCTCGAAGACGCGCGGCACACCGAGGATCAGCGTCGGCCGGAACTGGGCCAGCTCATCGGTGAGGTTCTTGATGTCCGGCAGACAGCCCAGCTTGATCGGCGCCATCATCGGCGCGATCTGCACCAGCCGGCCGAAGACATGCGCCAGCGGCAGGAACAGCAGCACCGAGCACTCGCCGGTACGGAACAGCGGGCGCAGCCGCTCGACCACGTTGCCGCACTCCGCGAAGAAGCTGCGGTGGGTGAGCACACAGCCCTTGGGGCGGCCGGTCGTGCCGGAGGTGTAGACGATCGTCGCCGGGTCGTCGGCCTTCGCCAGCGAGCTGCGCTCCTCGACCGTCCGGTCGCTGATGTCCTGCCCGAGCCGGCCCAGCTCCTCGATGCCGCCGGCCTCGATCTGCCAGACGTGCTTGAGAGCGGGCAGCCGGTCGCGCACCGACTCCACGGCGGCCGTGTGGTTGTCCAGCTCCGTGAGCACCGCGGTCGCGCCCGAGTCGCCGAGGATCCACTGCACCTGCTCCGGGGAGCTGGTCTCGTACACCGGCACGGTGACCGCGCCCGCCGACCAGATCGCGAAGTCCAGCAGGGTCCACTCGTAGCGGGTACGGGACATCAGCCCGACCCGGTCGCCCGGCTGCACTCCGGCCGCGATGATGCCCTTGGCGGCGGCGTGCACCTCGGCGAGGAAGGCCGTGGCCGTCACGTCCTGCCAGCTGCCGCCCGCCTTGCGGGCGATGACGGCGACGTCGGGATGCTGCGCGGCGTTTCTGCGGACGATGTCGGTCAGATTGCCGTCCGCGGGGACCTCGTACAAAGCCGGAAGGCTGAACTCGCGCAAGACTGCTGCTCCTCATAGGGCGCCGGCGCCACGACGTTGTGTGATGCGACGGTGCGGTCCAAGGCTCGGGCAGGTACCCAGGTATTTCGGTGGTTGAAATCCTGAGCACGACTGGACTGCCCGGACGTTACCCGCCGGTATGGCTTCTTCGACAGGGGGTCCCGGCGAGATGTTCGCTGCGTCACACGGATCGGTACCGCAAGAATGGGTGCTTCTGCGCGCACAGTAGTCGACGTGTTTGACGACTAGCCAGTAACCGCAGGTCCAGCCGCCACTGTTCACGCATGCCGCACACGCTTACGCTTGATCGCCATGGCATCCACACCAGCCGGTAACAGCAGGACGCGCGTTCACGTGGTCAGCGACGTACACGGCAACGTCCGTGACCTGGCCAGAGCCGGTGACGGTGCGGACGCTCTGATCTGCCTGGGTGACCTGGTCCTCTTCCTCGACTACGCCGACCACTCCCGAGGCATCTTCCCCGACCTGTTCGGCGCCGAGAACGCCGACCGTATCGTCGAACTGCGCACCGCCCGCCGCTACGACGAGGCCCGCGACTTCGGGGCCCGGCTGTGGGCCGGGATCGGCTCGGACCGCGGCGCGGTGATCGAGAAGGCGGTACGCAAACAGTACGCCGAGCTGTTCGCGGTGTTCCCCACGCCGACGTACGCGACCTACGGCAATGTCGACATGCCGCCCCTGTGGCCCGAGTACGCGGGCCCCGGCACGACCGTGCTGGACGGGGAGCGGGTGGAGATCGGCGGCTGGACGTTCGGCTTCGTGGGCGGGGGCCTGAGGACCCCCATGCGCACGCCGTACGAGATCAGCGACGAGGAGTACGCGGCGAAGGTCGAGGCCGTCGGGGAGGTGGACGTGCTGTGCACCCACATCCCGCCGGAGGTGCCGGAACTGGTCTACGACACCGTCGCGCGCCGCTTCGAGCGGGGGAGCAGGGCGTTGCTGGACGCCATCAGACGGACGCGGCCCCGCTACTCGCTCTTCGGCCATGTCCATCAGCCCCTGGTGCCCCGGATGCGCATCGGATCGACGGAGTGCGTGAACGTGGGGCACTTCGCGGGGACCGGGAAGCCATGGGCGCTGGAGTTCGACGGGTCGGGTGCGCGGTAGCCTTCACGCTGCACACACGTGCGCACGAGGACGGCATACCGGCCCCGCATCTGGAGGAGCCACGGCGATGGCGGAACACACCAGTTCGAGCATCACGATCGAGGCGGCACCGGCCGAGGTCATGGGGGTGATCGCCGACTTCGCTCGCTACCCGGACTGGACCGGCGAGGTGAAGGAGGCGGAGGTCCTGGTGACGGACGGCCAGGGCCGCGCCGAGCAGGTACGCCTTGTGATGGACGCGGGTGCGATCAAGGACGACCAGGTGCTGGCATACACCTGGACCGGTGAGCACGAGGTGTCGTGGACGCTGGTGAAGTCCCAGATGCTGCGGTCGCTGGACGGGTCGTACATCCTCAAGCCCGCGGGGTCCGGGGCGACCGAGGTCACCTATGTGCTGACGGTCGACGTCAAGATCCCGATGCTCGGGATGATCAAGCGCAAGGCCGAGAAGGTCATCATCGACCGGGCGCTGGCGGGGCTGAAGAAGCGGGTGGAATCGGCGTAGCCCCGGGCGGTGGGCGGGTCTCCGTTACCGTTCACCCTCATGCGCACCATCTTGATCACCGGTCCCGGTGGCAGCGGTCGTACGACGATCGCTGCCGCCACCGCGCTTGCCGCCGCCAGGGACGGTGAGCGGGTTCTTGTGCTGAGCGCCGACCGCGACGACACCCTCGGTGCCGTGCTCGGTGTGCCGACGGGGCCCGCGCCGGTGGAGGCCGGTGAGCGACTCACCGCCTGGCGGCCCGACTCCGCCGCCGGTTTCCGCGACGATCTCGCCGCCTTCCAGGAACGGGCCACCGCCGCTCTCGACCTCCTCGGCGCCTCCCGTCTTGACCCCGAGGAGGTCACCCCTCTCCCCGGCGCCGACGAGCTCACGCTCCTGCGCGCCCTGCGCGACGCGGCACTCCCGGAGCGGCACGACCTCCTCGTCGTGGACCTCCCCGCCACCGCGCACGCCCTCGCGCTCCTCGCCCTCCCCGAGGAACTGCGCCGCTACCTGCGACGGCTCCTTCCGCCCGAGCGGCAGGCGGCCCGCGCCCTGCGCCCCGTCCTCGGGCGGCTCGCCGGGGTTCCCATGCCCGCGGAGTGGCTGTACGAGACCGCGGCGCGCTGGGACGTCGAGCTGGCCGCCGCGGCAGCCGTCGTGGCCGACCGGCGCACCGCCGTACGCCTCGTCGCCGAGCCCGGACCCGCCGGCGCCGACGCCGTGCGCGGCGCCACCCTCGCCCTCGCCCTGCGCGGGCTGCGCCCCGACGTCCTGGTCGCCAACCGGGTCGTGCCCGAGGACTGGCCCGCGGGGCTCGTCGCCCAGCAGCGCAAGATCCTGGAGGAGTGGCGGGAGTCGTACGACGTCCAGGTCGTCCCCCACCTCGGACAGGACCCGCGCGGTGCCGACGACCTCGCGGCGCTCGGCGTCCCCGTCAACGCCCGGCCCTCCACTGTCGAGTGGCCCGTCACCGACAGCCTTGCCGACGACGGCGTGCTCGTGTGGAACATCCCGCTCCCCGGCGCCGTACGCGACGACCTCGACCTGGTCCGGCGCGGGGACGAACTCGTCGTCACCGCCGGGCCGTTCCGCCGTATCGTCCCGCTGCCCTCCGCCCTGCGCCGGTGCACCGTCGACGGGGCCGCGCTGCGGGACGGGGTGCTGCGGATCCGGTTCGCGCCCGACCCGCGGTTGTGGCCCGGGACCCGGTGAAGCCGGTACGCCCGTTCGGGTAACGTCGTAGAGACGAACCGTAGTCAGGAGTCCGTCATGAGCGAAGAGCTCCCGCCGTCCGACGCCGCCGGCAACGAGGCGCTCGACGAGGTACGGGCGAGCGACGCCGACGCGTGGGCGACGGCGTGCGCCGAGGACCTCGCCGCGGAGCAGGCCCGCCGCCGGGCCCGGTACGGCCCGCCCCCGGGCTCGGCCGCCGAGGAACTGCGCAAGTTCGTCGACGCCGTCAGCGACAAGCTGTCCTCCCTGCAGTCCCCGCTGTTCGGCGCGGTCGCCGGGCCCGCCGCCCAGCAGGTCGTCAAGCAGGTCGTGGAGCAGGCGAAGGCCGCCGTCGAGCCCGTCATCGAACGCAACCCGGACGTCTTCGACCACCTGGCGGCGGCCGGAAACGAACTGCTCGCCGCCTACCGCTCCGCCGTCCAGGCCCAGGAGCGCCGCTGGACCACCGGGGACGACCACGACCTGGAGGAGCGCCGGGACCGCGGCGACGACTCCGGTCCCGGCGAGCGCATCGACCTGGACTGACACCCGGCCGGTCCTCCAGGGACGCTCGAAGCCCGCGCTCGCAGGGCGGACGACTCGAACCTGACGGCAGGGCCTCGGGTACGGTTGGCCGTAGCGGGGCTCGACCGAAACTGAGGGATTCATGGGACTCACCATCGGCGTCGACATCGGCGGCACGAAGATCGCGGCCGGCGTGGTCGACGAGGAAGGCAACATCCTCTCGACCCACAAGGTGCCGACCCCGGGCACGCCCGAGGGCATCGTGGACGCCATCGCCTCCGCCGTCGAGGGCGCGCGCGCCGGGCACGAGATCGTCGGCGTGGGCATCGGTGCGGCCGGATACGTCAACCGTCAGCGCTCGACGGTCTACTTCGCGCCGAACATCGACTGGCGCCAGGAGCCGCTGAAGGAGAAGGTCGAGGCCCGCGTGGGCCTCCCGGTCGTCGTGGAGAACGACGCCAACGCCGCGGCCTGGGGCGAGTACAAGTTCGGCGCCGGCAAGGGCCACCGCAACGTCATCTGCATCACGCTCGGCACCGGTCTCGGCGGCGGCATCATCATCGGCAACAAGCTGCGCCGCGGCCACTTCGGCGTGGCCGCCGAGTTCGGCCACATCCGCATGGTCCCGGACGGCCTGCTGTGCGGCTGCGGCTCGCAGGGCTGCTGGGAGCAGTACGCCTCGGGGCGCGCCCTCGTCCGGTACGCCAAGCAGCGTGCCAACGCCACCCCCGAGCGCGCCGAGGTGCTGCTGGCGCTGGGTGACGGCACCCCCGACGGCATCGAGGGCAAGCACATCTCCGTCGCCGCCCGGCAGGGCGACCCGGTCGCCGTGGACTCCTACCGCGAGCTCGCCCGCTGGGCCGGCGCGGGCCTCGCCGACCTGGCCTCCCTCTTCGACCCCTCCGCGTTCATCGTCGGCGGCGGCCTCTCCGACGAGGGCGAGCTGGTTCTCGACCCGATCCGCAAGTCGTACAAGCGCTGGCTGGTGGGCGGCAACTGGCGCCCGGTGGCCGATGTGATCGCGGCCCAGCTGGGCAACAAGGCGGGCCTGGTGGGCGCGGCGGACCTGGCGCGGGAGCCGGACCCGGTCATGTAACTCCCTGACGGGGCGCGAGGCGTACTCCCCTCGCGCCCCGAGGCAGGGGGCGTACATTGATCCGCATGTCTGACGGTTCAGCCCTCCTCCGAGTCCTGAGCTACAACATCCGCTCGATGCGCGACGACACAGACGCCCTCGCCCGCGTCATCCGCGCCTGCGCCCCCGACCTGGTCCTCGTCCAGGAAGCCCCCCGCTTCTTCCGCTGGCGGAAGAAACTCGCCCGCCTGGCCCGAGCCGCCGACCTCGTCATCCTCACCGGCGGAGCCACCGCCGCGGGCCCCGCGATCCTGTGCGGCCTGCGCGCCACGGTCGAGCGCACCGAGGACGTCCTCCTCCCCCTCACTCCCGGCCTCCACCGCCGCGGCTTCGCGACCGCGGTCGTCCGGTTCGGCGGCGCCCGCGTAGGCGTCCTGAGCTGCCACCTCAGCCTCCAGAAGGACGAGCGCTACGACCAGGGCGGCATGCTCCTGGACCGCCTGGCCGCCCTGGGCGTGGAGCACGCGATCGCCGGCGGCGACCTCAACGAACGCCCCCACGGCCGCACCTTCGAGCGCCTCGCCGACAACCTCCAGGACTGCTGGGCCGTCGCCCCCTGGGGCAGCGAGTACACCTCGACCCCGACCGACCCGCACCAGCGCATCGACGCGATCTTCGCGACGAAGGGCATCGAAGTCCTCAGCTGCGGCGTCCCGCTGGACCAGCCCGGCATCACCGAGACGGATCTGAGGGCGGCCACGGACCACCTCCCGGTCCTGGCAGCCCTCCGAGTTCCCGCGTCCTAGCCACGGCCGCTGCTTGGCCTTGTCGGGCTCGTTCGGGTTGTCACCTCTCCTTCGCCGTTCGGCTGGATCGGGTTCCCTTTTCGCGCAGACGTCTTTTGCGCGGACGCGCGAGGGCCCGCCGGAGCAACTCCGGGCGGGCCCTGTCCCACGTATGTCAGACGACCGCTCCGCGCCCCGGATCGTCGTCGTCCTCGTCACCTGTCCGCATCCGCATCACCAGCGTGGCGAAGCCGCCCAGGAAGCCGCCGATCCCCAGCGTGGTGAGCCACCAGGTCATGTCCCAGCCCAGCAGCACCGCGAGCAGCAGCAGTATCGGCCCGCCGAGGACCGCCAGCCACGCGAACTTCGCCGTCGGGTCCGCCGCGGGCAGCGGCGGCGGCTCCGGCGGTACGAAGTGGCCCTCGTCGTCCTCGTCGAGGTCCTCGTCCTTCGGCTCGGGCGCGGAGTAGTCGCGCGGGCCGACGCCGGGCGCGAAGGCGACGGAGCCGCCCAGCGGCCTGACCGGCTCGGTCTTGGTGTCGCCTTCGGACCTGTCCGCCTTGTCGGCCTCGTCGTCGTTGGCCTCGGCCTCCAGCAGCGCCAGATCCTCGACGGACTTGAACGGCTTGGCGCCCGGCGGGTCCGGCGGCTCCTCGCCGAACCCGGCGACGATGGCCGCCCAGGCGGCGTCCTCGTCGAAACGGGCACCCTGGTCGTCCGGCTCGCGATCCTCGCGGTCGGAGTCGTGCTCAGCCACCTACGGCCGTCCCTTCCTTGCCGAGACCGGTTGCGATCCGGGTCATGAACGCGTGGCTCTCCTCGAAGATCCGGTCCGCGTCATGGTCCAACGTCGCCACGTGGTAGCTCTGTTCCAGCACGATCTCCGTCACATCCGCCGACGAGACCCTGCTGAGGACGCGGGCCGAGTCGGCCGGCGGCACCACGTGGTCCTGCGGACTGTGCAGGAGCAGCAGCGGCTGGGTGACCTGCGGCAGCTCGCCGTCGACCACTCGGAAGAAGTGCCGCAGGGAGTGCGCCGCGTGCAGCGGCACCCGCTCGTAGCCGAGCTCCTGGCTGCCCTCCTTGGCGATGTCGCTGGCGATGCCCTTCGTCGTCCGGACGAAGTGCCGGGCCACCGGGAGGGCGTGCGCGGCCAGGCCGTGCACCTTGTTGGCGGGGTTGACGACGACCACGCCGTCGATCGCGTCGCCGTGCTTGGCCGCCAGCCTGAGCGCCAGGGCGCCGCCCATGGACAGACCGGCCACGAACACCTGCGCGGAACGCTCCCGCAGGGCGCGCAGCTCGCGGTCCACTTCCGCGTACCAGTCCTGCCAGCCGGTGAGCTGGAGGTCCTCCCAGCGTGTGCCGTGCCCGGGCAGCAGCGGCAGCGAGACGGTCAGCCCGCGCTCGGCGAGATACTCCGCCCAGGGGCGCAGCGACTGCGGGGAACCGGTGAAGCCGTGGCAGAGGAGAACGGAGATCTCCCCGCCCTCATGGCGGTACGGCTCGGCTCCAGGAAGGACCGGCACCTTCGGTCTCCTGTTCATGAGGTCGGTTGCAGGTACTTCACCGTACGCGACCGCACTGACACCGACCAGGGTCGTAGGTCTCTTTGCGGGCGCTCCGGGTTAAGGTCTGACCGACAGACACAGGAGGCACTCGGTTGTTGTACGGCGCGATGAAGGTATCCATCGGGGGGCCGCTGAAGCTCGCCTTCAGGCCCTGGGTGGAAGGCATGGAGAACGTTCCCGGCGAGGGCCCCGCGATCCTGGCGAGCAACCACCTCTCGTTCTCGGACTCGTTCTTCCTGCCCGCGGTCCTCGACCGCAAGGTCACCTTCATCGCGAAGGCCGAGTACTTCACGACCCCGGGCGTCAAGGGCCGACTGACGGCCGCGTTCTTCAAGGGCGTCGGCCAGCTCCCCGTGGACCGCTCCGGGGCGCGCGGCGCGGGCGAGGCGGCCATCAAGAGCGGCATAGAGGTGCTGGAGCGCGGTGAGCTGTTCGGCATCTACCCGGAGGGCACCCGCTCGCCCGACGGCCGGCTGTACCGGGGCAAGCCCGGCGGCCTCGCGCGCGTGGCGCTCGCCACCGGGGCGCCCGTCATCCCCGTCGCCATGATCGACACGGAGAAGATCCAGCCGCCGGGCAAGGTCATGCCCAAGCTGATGCGTCCGGGCATCCGGATCGGCAAGCCCCTGGACTTCAGCCGCTACCAGGGCATGGAGCACGACCGCTTCGTCCTGCGCGCCCTGACCGACGAGGTCATGTACGAGATCATGAAGCTCTCCGGCCAGGAGTACGTCGACATGTACGCCACCGCTGCCAAGCGCCGGATCGCGGAGGCGGCCAAGGCCGAGAAGGAAGCGGAGAGGGCGGCCAAGGCCGCCCTCGCGAAGGCCGAGAAGGATCAGGCGGAGAAGGAAAAGTCCGAGTCCTAGACACGGCATTGCGATCCGGGGGGTGGGGGAGTTGGCCAAGCGCGAGAGAGTCCTGAGGATGTCGGTCGAGCAGCCGCTGTGGCGTGCGCTCAGGGGGTACCGGATCCTCACCCTGCTGTACGCGATCGGCCTGTTCGTCAGCGCCCACGACGAGTTCGCCCGCCCCTGGGTCGCCGTCGGCTACTTCGCCGTACTGACCGTGTGGACCTTCGCGACCCTGCCCCGGGTCACGAACGCCGCCGCCTGCACCAAGCGCTTCCTCGCCGCCGACCTGACCCTCGCGATCGTCGGCATCATGCTCACCCGGGTCGCCGACTCGGCCGCGCACATCGAGTCGGGCAGTCCGACGCTGCCGTCGATATGGACGGCCGGTTCGGTGCTCGCGTTCGCCATCAAGGGCGGCTGGCGCTGGGCGGCCTTCGCCTCCACTCTGGTCGCCGTCGCCAACCTCGTCCACCGTGGCGCCCCGACCCGGGACACCGTCCACGCGGTGATCCTCGTCTGGGTCGCCTCCATCGCCATCGGCTACGTCGTCGAGGTCGCCCGCGCCTCCGAGCGCACCCTCGCCCGCGCCCTGGAGATCGAGGCCGCGACCAGGGAACGCGAGCGGCTGGCCCGGGACATCCACGACAGCGTGCTCCAGGTGCTCGCCATGGTGCAGCGGCGCGGTGCCGTCATCGGCGGCGAGGCGGCCGAGCTGGGGAGGATGGCCGGCGAGCAGGAGGTGGCGCTGCGCACGCTGGTCTCCGGTGGTCTGACGCCCGTGTCGCGGGTGTCGGAGGACGCGGCGGAGGGCGCGGTCGTACGCGCCGTGCAGGAAGAGGCGGACGACGGCGGGCCGCTCGATCTGCGGGCGCTGCTCGCTCCCTACGCCGGGTCCCGGGTCAGCCTCGCCGAGCCCGGGGCGCCTGTCGTGCTGCCGCCGGCCTCCGCACGGGAGCTGGCCTCGGCCGTCGGGGCCGCCCTGGACAATGTCCGCAAGCACGCGGGCGAGCACGCGCGCGCGTGGATCCTGGTGGAGGACGAGCCGGACTGCGTCATCGTGACCGTCCGGGACGACGGACCGGGCATTCCCGAAGGGCGGCTCGCGCAGGCGGAGGGCGAGGGGCGGCTCGGGGTCGCCCTGTCGATCCGGGGGCGGCTGCGGGACGTCGGGGGCAGCGCGGAGCTGATCTCGGTGGCCGGGCAGGGCACGGAAGTCGAACTGAAGGTACCGAAGCAGTTGTCTCGGGGGATCCATGAGTGAGCAGCAGAGCGGCCCGATCAAGGTCATGGTGGTCGACGACCACCCCATGTGGCGCGACGCCGTCGCCCGCGATCTGGCCGAGTCCGGTTTCGAGGTGGTCGCCACCGCGGGCGACGGCGAACAGGCCGTGCGCCGCGCCAAGGCCGCGGGCCCCGACGTCCTCGTCCTCGACCTCAACCTCCCCGCCAAGCCGGGCGTCCAGGTCTGCAAGGAACTCGTCGGCCACAACCCGGCCCTGCGCGTCCTGGTCCTGTCCGCGAGCGGCGAGCACGCCGACGTACTGGAAGCGGTCAAGTCCGGCGCCACCGGCTATCTGCTGAAGTCGGCGTCCACGGAGGAACTCCTGGACGCGGTCCGCCGTACCGCCGTCGGCGACCCGGTGTTCACCCCGGGCCTGGCCGGCCTGGTCCTCGGCGAGTACCGGCGCCTCGCCTCCGAGCCCGCGCCCGCCGACCGGGACGCCGACCAGCCGGGCGCCCCGCAGCTCACCGAGCGGGAGACCGAGGTGCTGCGTCTGGTCGCCAAGGGCCTGAGCTACAAGCAGATAGCCGAACGTCTCGTCATCTCCCACCGCACCGTGCAGAACCACGTCCAGAACACCCTCGGCAAGCTCCAACTGCACAATCGCGTGGAACTCGTGCGGTACGCCATCGAGCGCGGGCTTGACGACGAGTAAACCAATCGCCCGACGATTCACCGGAATTGCGCCTCCGACCCATCCCTGAGTGACCTGGATCACTATTAGCGTGGCCTCACCAGGCAACCGCGGCGAAGGGACATTTCCATGCGGGTCGGAGTACTGACCGGAGGCGGCGACTGCCCCGGTCTCAACGCCGTCATCCGGGCCATCGTCCGCAAGGGCGTTCAGGAGTACGGCTATGACTTCACCGGCTTCCGGGACGGCTGGCGCGGTCCGCTCGACGGCGACACCGTGCGTCTCGACATCCCCGCCGTGCGCGGCATCCTGCCCCGCGGCGGCACCATCCTCGGCTCCTCGCGCACCAACCCCCTCAAGCAAGAGGACGGCATCAAGCGGATCAAGGAGAACCTCGCCAAGCAGGAGGTCGACGCGCTCATCACGATCGGCGGCGAGGACACCCTCGGGGTGGCCGCGCGGCTGTCGGACGAGTACGGCGTGCCCTGCGTCGGCGTCCCGAAGACGATCGACAACGACCTCTCCGCCACCGACTACACCTTCGGCTTCGACACCGCCGTAGGCATCGCGACGGAGGCCATCGACCGGCTGCACACCACCGCCGAGTCCCATATGCGCGTCCTCGTCGTGGAGGTGATGGGCCGTCACGCAGGCTGGATCGCCATCCACTCCGGCCTCGCGGGCGGCGCCAACGTCATCCTCATCCCCGAACAGCGCTTCGACATCGAGAAGGTGTGCGCCTGGGTGACCTCCCGCTTCAAGGCGTCCTACGCCCCCATCGTGGTCGTCGCCGAGGGCGCGATGCCCAAGGACGGCGACGTGGTGCTCAAGGACGAGTCGCTGGACTCCTTCGGGCACGTCCGGCTCTCCGGCGTCGGCGAGTGGCTGGCCAAGGAGATCGAGAAGCGCACCGGCAAGGAGGCCCGTACGACCGTACTCGGACACGTCCAGCGCGGCGGCACCCCCAGCGCCTTCGACCGCTGGCTCGCCACCCGCTTCGGCCTGCACGCCATCGAGGCCGTCCGCGACGGCGACTTCGGCAAGATGGTCGCCCTGCGCTCCACGGACATCGTCCGCGTCCCGATCGCGGAGGCGACGGCGAAGCTGAAGACGGTGGATCCGAAGCTGTACGAGGAGGTCGGGGTGTTCTTCGGCTGACCCGGCGGCACCCGGCTATGGGCCGTGTATTCGGCCCATAGCCGAGCAGAACGGGAGCAGTCGTGGAGATCTGGCCTTCGGTGTCCAGGCCGACGAGAAACCCCTGATCGAGCAGGCTTCCGCCGGCCACCACGACGTCCGCTGTCTGGACGTCTTCCTCAACGAGGACACCGCTCCCATCGCGGCCGGCTACGAGACCGTCTCCACCAGCGTCAACGCCGACCTCGGCGCGCGCGTCCTGGAGATCGCTGATGCCGGAGACCCGGCACCTGATCGACGCCGACGCCCTCAAGGCGATGCGGGACGACGCGATCCTGGTGAACTCCAGCCGCGGCGGCCTGATCGACACCGCGACCCTCGTCGCCGAACTGCGCGAGGGCCGCTTCCTGGGCGTCGGCCTCGATGTGTACGAGGCGGAGGCGGGCCTGTTCTTCCTCGACAAGTCCCTGGAGGCGACCGAGGACGACACCCTGGCCCCCCTGGTCACCTTCCCGAACGTCCTGGTCACCTCCCACCAGGCGTACTACACCGTCGACGCCGTCGGCCAGATCGTCGACGCCACGGTGAAGAACGTCCTGGACTACAAGGAGGGCCGCCGCTCGGAGAACGTGCTGGTGCCGCGGAGCCGACCCACCAGCTCCCGGACGATCGCGGCACCGTTCAGCGTCAGCACCGACTCGGGGTGGAACTGCACTCCGGCGAAGCCGGGCCCCCGCAGCGCGTGCACCTCGTACGACGCACTCCGGCTGACCTCGACGCCGTGCGCGGCCAGTTCCCCGGCCGTGTCGTCGTCGCAGCGGGCCACGAAGCTGTTGTAGAAGCCGACGGTCTCCGGCCGCCCGAACAGATCGACCGACGTCTGCGCGCCCTGGTACGGGACCTCCTTGCGGACGATCTCAAGGCCCAGTTCGGCCGCGATCAGCTCGTGCCCGAGGCAGACGCCGAGGACGCCGTGCCGGTGGTTCCGGATCACCTCGGCGGTCAGGTCCCGCAGAAAGCGCATCTTCGGGTCTTCCAGGTCGGAGGGGTCGCCGGGACCGGGGCCGAGGACGAGTGGACCGTCGTGCGCGAGGACGGCTTCCTTGAGGCACGGTTCGTCGTACCGCCGGACAGTGACATCGAGCCCGCTGGACCGCAGCACGTGCGCGAGCATCGCGGTGAAGGTGTCCTCGCCGTCCACCACCAGGGCGTGTCCGCTCAGCTCCTCGGCCCGCTCCTGCATCCGCAGCCAGAACGGCGCGAGGGAAGCCCGGCGCCCGTCGAGGGCGGCACGCACGCGTGGGTCGTCGGCGAGGCGTACGCGCGCGTGCTCCTCACGCGGCCGGGACGGACGTACGCCCAAAGCCGCCAGTACACCCGCCGCCTTGGCGTGGGTCTCCGCGACCTCGCTCTCCGGGTCCGAGCCACGGACCAGGGTCGCGCCGACGGGGACGCGCAGGTGGCCGTCGGCCGAGATGTCGGCGGTGCGGATGAGGATGGGGGAGTCGAGGGTCTGGGCGCCGCCGGAATCCCGGCCCAGCAGCGCGAGCGCCCCCGCGTAGTAGCCGCGCCCGCCGACTTCGTGCCGCTCGATGACCCGGCAGGCGTTCTGCACGGGTGAGCCGGTGACGGTGGCCGCGAACATGGTCTCCTTGAGGACCTCCCGTGCATCCAGCGAGGACTTCCCGCGCAACTCGTACTCCGTGTGCGCGAGATGGGCCATCTCCTTCAGCCGGGGCCCGACCACCACTCCGCCCATGTCCCCGACGGTGCACATCATCTTGAGCTCCTCGTCGACGACCATCGACAGCTCCTCGATCTCCTTGCCGTCGGCGAGGAAGCCGAGCAGATGCTCGGGGGTGGGGCCCTCGGCGGGATAGCGGTACGTCCCACTGATCGGGTTCATGACGACGGTGCCGCCGGACATCCTCACGTGGACCTCGGGGCTCGCCCCGGCCAGCGTCCGCTCCCCGGTGTGCACGACGAACGTCCAGTACGCGCCCCGCTCGCCTTCGAGCAGCCGCCGGAACAGGGCGAGGGCGTCGGCGCGGGAGAACCCCGGGATGTCCCCCTCGTACGTCCGCCGGATCACGAAGTTCGCGCCCTCGCCCCGCCCGATCTCCTCGCGCAGCACGCGCCCGACGATCCCGGCGTACTCCTCGTCGCCGACGTCGAAGCCGCCGGCCTCCACGTGGACGTCGCGGCCGGGGAGCTGAGCGAGGGCCTCGTCCAGAGCCAGGGTGTGGGTCTCCTCGGGCGACAGCACCGTCAGGGGCGTCCCGTCGTCGCGGACGTCGAAGCCCCGCTCGCGGATCTGGCGGAAGGGGACGAGCGCGAGGCCCTCGTCGGGGAGGTCGGCGAGCCGGTCGCAGGAGTGGACCGGGCCGAGGAACACCTCCACGGTGTTCTCGTCATGGCCCGGGGTGCGGCGGCGCAGCAGGGCGAACGGGCGGGGATCGTCGAGCAGATCGAGCAGCTGCATGGGTCCGGTTCCTTCTCGGCTGGGGAGCTCGCTGGGAGTTCACTTGCGAGGAACGGACCCGGAAAACACCGAAGGCCGCCCCTCGGGCGGCCTTCGCGAAGTCTTGCGTACGCGCAGTCAGTGGGCCGCCGGAGAAGCGGTCCACCACCAGTTCTGGTTCTGGGTCGAGTGCGCGAACATGCGCCCGACCCTAGCGCATCAGCAGCAGATCGAGGGCGCCGTCGAGATAGCGCGTCAGCGCCTCGCCCTCCGGGAGCGTGGCCGGGACGGCGTGGCCGAGCTGGGTGTGGCCCAGGTACACGCTGTAGGCGAGCAGCCCGCGTCGCCGTGCCTCCGGCTCGGGAAAGCCGGCCTCGGTGAAGAGCTGGGCGACGTAGGCGACCCGGCGTTCGGTGACGCGGGCGAGGACGGTGGCGACGCGCGGGTCGTCGGCGGTGGCCAGCAGCGAGACCTCCAGCGGGTCCTCGGCCGAGGACCGGATGGCCTCGGCGAAGAGGAGGCGCAGCCGCCGTTCCGGATCGGGCTCCCGCTCCAGCTCGTTGATGATCCCCTCGGTCTCGGTCTCCGCCCAGCGATCGAGCGCGGCCTCGATCAGCGCGTCCCGGTTGGCGAAGTGCCAGTAGAAGCTGCCTTTGGTGGTGCCGAGCCGGGTGGCCAGCGGTTCCACGGCCACGGCCGCGAGCCCGCCCTCGCTCATCGCGACGAGCGCGGCGTCGGCCCAGTCCCGGGCGCTCAGCCGGGCCTTGCCCGGGGACTTGCGAGGGAGGCGTTGCACCATGACCGTACGGTACCGTACGGTTGACCATACGCCACCGTATGGAGGTGCTCCGATGGGCACTGTGCGCAACGTTCACGACCGCATCCTCGCCGCGCCCGCCGAGCGGGTGGGCGCCCTCCTGGACCGGCTCGCCGCCCCCGACGACCCGCTCTTCCCGAGCCCCGCCTGGGCCCCGGTCCGCTTCGACCGGCCGCTCGCCGTCGGCGCCGCCGGCGGACACGGCCCGGTGCGCTACACGGTCGCCGAGTACGACCCCGGCCGCCGCGTCCGCTTCGCCTTCGACCCGCCCGGCACCGGCTTCCACGAACTGTCCGTCGAGCCGCTGGGTCCTGACCGCTGCCGCATACGGCATCTCCTGGAGCAGGACCAGCCGCTGGGGGAGCGTCTCGGCTGGCTGCTCGCGGTGCGCGCGATGCACGGCAACGTCATCGAGGAACTGTTCGACAACGCCGAGCCGGCCGCCACCGGCACCGTCGCCCGACCTGTGCGCCGAGGCCGGTACGTCCGCCTGCTCCAGCGGCTCACCTGGGACCGCCCGGAAGCCGTCGAGGTGCCCGAAGGAGCCGCCCTGCTGCGTGCCGCCTTCCCCGAGACCGACTACGCCGACGCCTACGCCCTGGAGCTGCGCCCGGGCATGCCGACCGACCCGGCGGCCTGGGAGGGCACACTCCGGGGCACCCCGGTCGTCGGCCGCTCGGACGACGAGGTTCTGCTCGGCCAGGACGCCGGTCATCTCGACTACCGCGCCTCGCTCCTGGTGGACGTGAAGGCGCGGAGGGTGACCCTCGGGTCGGTGGTCCGGATCCACCACAGGCGCGGCCGTCTCTACTGGTCAGTGGTCCGTCACGCCCACCCCTTCATGGCCCGGCTGATGCTCCGCCGCACCCATCGACAGCTCGCCCTGAAAGCTCCCGGGGCGTCTCAGTTGGTGAGCCAGGGAATGGACGATGGACACAACCCCGTAATGTTGACGTCGTGACCGTGAACGCTAAGACCAGCGCAAGCGCTGGCAACACCTGGCGAGACCTGCCCGCGGCGCAGCAGCCCGAGTACCCCGACACCGAGGCTCTGCGCGCAGTGATCGCGGACCTCGAGTCGTATCCGCCGCTCGTCTTCGCGGGCGAGTGCGACCAGCTGCGCGCCCGGATGGCGGCCGTCGCCAAGGGAGAGGCGTTCCTGCTCCAGGGTGGCGACTGCGCCGAGGCCTTCGACGCGGTGTCCGCCGACCAGATCCGCAACAAGCTCAAGACCCTGCTCCAGATGGGCGCCGTGCTGACGTATGCCGCCTCGGTGCCGGTGGTCAAGGTCGGCCGGATCGCCGGCCAGTACTCCAAGCCGCGCTCCAAGCCGACCGAGACCCGCGACGGCGTGACCCTGCCGACCTACCGCGGCGACTCCGTCAACGGCTTCGACTTCACCGAGGCCGCCCGCATCCCGGACCCCGAGCGCCTGAAGCGGATGTACAACGCCTCCGCCTCGACGCTCAACCTGGTGCGCGCCTTCACCACCGGCGGCTACGCCGACCTGCGCCAGGTGCACGCCTGGAACCAGGACTTCGTGAAGTCGTCCCCGTCCGGCCAGCGCTACGAGCAGCTCGCCCGCGAGATCGACAACGCGCTCAACTTCATGCACGCCTGCGGGGCCGACCCGGAGGAGTTCAAGACGGTCGAGTTCTACTCCTCGCACGAGGCGCTGCTGCTGGACTACGAGTCCGCCCTGACCAGGGTCGACTCCCGCACCGGCCGGCTCTACGACGTCTCCGCGCACATGGTGTGGATCGGTGAGCGCACCCGGCAGCTGGACCACGCGCACATCGAGTTCGCCTCGAAGATCCGCAACCCGATCGGCATCAAGCTCGGCCCGACGACCACGGCCGAGGAGGCGCTGCAGTACATCGAGCGCCTGGACCCGGACCGCGAGCCGGGCCGGCTGACCTTCATCGTCCGCATGGGCGCCGACAAGGTCCGCGACAAGCTCCCGGAGCTGATCGAGAAGGTCACCGCCTCGGGCGCCACCGTGGCCTGGGTGACCGACCCGATGCACGGCAACACCTTCGAGGCGGCCTCCGGCCACAAGACCCGCCGCTTCGACGACGTGCTCGACGAGGTCAAGGGCTTCTTCGAGGTCCACAAGTCGCTGGGCACGCACCCGGGCGGCATCCATGTCGAGCTCACCGGTGACGATGTCACCGAGTGCGTGGGCGGCGGCGACGAGATCTTCGTCGACGATCTGCACCAGCGTTACGAGACGGCCTGCGACCCGCGTCTGAACCGCAGCCAGTCCCTTGACCTGGCCTTCCTGGTCGCGGAGATGTACAGGGACCAGTAGCCGGTTCGGCTGTTACCAAAGAGCGCAGTGGGGCGCGGATCACATACGATCCGCGCCCCACGCCACTTTCATGGCTCCTGTGTGCCGGGTAAGGTTAGGTTAGCCTCACCGATCAACGGGCATGCGGTTACATCGGTACGGCACCACTTATCGATCCCGGCGGGAGGTGAACCGCGTGTACGTCTGCAGTTGCTTCGGCATCACCGAGCAGCAGGTGAAGAAGCACGCGGAGGGCGGCGCCTGCACACCTCGCCAGATAGCCTCGGCCTGCAAGGCAGGCACCGACTGCGGTTCGTGTGTACGCCGGATCCAGGCGCTGCTGGGCCGGGGCGCGTGCCCCCGCCGTGAGCTGACCGACCAGGGCCGTCCGGTCCTCGCCGAGCTGGAAGAGCTGGAAGAAGCCGCTTAGCTCGGCTGCTCGATCTGCTGCGCGAGGTAGAGCGCCTCACCGAGCTTGTCGATCAGCTCCAGTTGCGTGTCCAGATAGTCGATGTGGTGCTCCTCGTCCTCCAGGATCGACTCGAAGATGTTCGCGGACGTGATGTCGCCCTTGGTGCGCATCACCTCGATCCCGCGCTTGAGGCGGTCGATCGCCTCCACCTCCACCTGCCGGTCCGCCTGGAACATCTCGGTGACCGTCTGGCCGACCCGCACATGGAACAGCCGCTGGTAGTTCGGCAGGCCGTCCAGCATCAGGATGCGCTCGGTGATCTTGTCCGCGTGCTTCATCTCGTCGATGGATTCTTCACGCGTGTACTTGGCGAGCTTGGTCCAGCCCTTGTTGTCCTGGATCCGGTAGTGCAGCCAGTACTGGTTGATCGCCGTCAGCTCGCCGGTGAGCTGCTCGTTGAGGAATTCGATGACCTCGGGGTCGCCCTGCATCGCAGAGGCTCCTTCCAAGAGAACGGGGGAACTGGCAGGTTGCGCCGCATCCTTGCACCGGCATCGAAGATCGTCCAGTAAGTCTTCACTTAGTAAGTAAGTGCATGCTTACTTCGATTTGACCGCTTTGTTGCTTTGAGCGGCAGCTGGTCAAGTGCACTGCCCCGGGTCTGTCAGGATGGAGACATGGGTCAGCCGGTGGAGCGCGAATCTGGAGGAGCGGTACAGCCGGAGCTCCCGCCGGGGCAGCGCCTGCAGCGCGGCTGGCCGGTCACCCACTACGGACCGGTCCCCAAGTTCCGCCCCGAGCGCTGGGAGTTCAGGGTCTTCGGCGCCACCGCAGACGGTGAGAAGCACTGCTGGACCCATGAGGAGTTCGCGGCCCTGCCGTACACCACCGTCGTGGCCGATCTGCACTGCGTCACCAAGTTCAGCATGCTCGGCGCCGAGTGGGGCGGAATCCCCGCCCGGACCATCCTGGAGCTCGCCCCGCCCGCCGATGCCGTCACCCACGTGATGGTGTGGGCGGAGTACGGCTTCAGCTCCAACCTGCGCCTTGAGGATTTCGCCGCCGAGCGGACCATCTTCGCCACCCACAAGGACGGCGAACTGCTCACCGCGGAACACGGCTTCCCGCTCCGGCTCGTGGTGCCTCACCTGTACGCCTGGAAGGGCCCCAAGTGGGTCCGGGGCGTGGAGTACATGACCGCCGACCGTCGCGGCTTCTGGGAGGAGCGCGGCTACCACAACATCGGCGACCCGTGGAAGGAACAGCGCTACTCCTACCAGGAGGAGCCGGGGGACGGGCCGGAGCTCTAGGGGGTGTTTTGAAAGTCCTGTGCGGTGCCCGCGGTGTTCGGTGCGTGCCCTCGGCGTGCCGGACGAAGGCCCTCGTACTGGACGTACTTGGGTCTTTGGCCGGTGCGGCGAGGGTGCGTGCCGGGCGCCGTGGGTGCTGTGCGGGACTTTCAAAACACCCCCTAGTTGCCTCTGAGCTTCTTCAGCCGTCTCTGAGCTTTAGCCGTCTCTGAGCTTTTTCAAGCGCTCCACGTCCGCCGCGTGCCCCTCCTTGCCGCCGGGCGTCTCGATGATCAGCGGTACGCCCTCGGTGGCCGGGTGGGTCATCAGGGCCCGGAACGGGTCCTCGCCGATATGGCCGGAGCCAATGTTCTCGTGCCGGTCCTTGTGTGCGCCGACCACATCCTTGGAGTCGTTGGCGTGGATCAGCTTCAGCCGTCCCTCGCCGACCGTGTCCACCAGCAGATCCAGGGTCTGGTGCATGCCGTTCGGGCCGGTCAGATCGTGTCCGGCGGCGAAGATGTGGCAGGTGTCCAGGCACACGCCGAGCTTCGGATGGGCGTCCAGCGCCTCGAAGTAGGGCCCGAAGTCCCAGGTGCGGGAGCACAGCGAGTAGCCCTGGCCGGCCGTCGACTCCAGCAGCAGGTACGGGTCGTCGTCGTGGGTCAGCTCGTCCAGCAGCGGCAGCAGGTACTCCCGTACCTGCTTCAGTGCCACCGAGCGGTCTCGGCCGCCGGTCGCGCTGCCGGTGTGCACGACCACGCCCAGCGCCCCGATCTCCCGCCCGCGCCGAAGCGAGTGGCGTAGCGACTCCACCGACTTCTCGACGGTCGCCTCGGTGTGCGAGCCGAAGTTGATCAGGTACGGGGCATGGACGTACGCCGGGATCGACTCCTGCGCGCAGGCCGCGCGGAACTCCTCGTCCTGCCGCGGGTTTCCGGCCGGCGTGGCCCAGCCGCGCGGGTTGGCGACGAAGACCTGCACGGTCTCGGCCTTGAGGTCGCGGGCGTAGGTCAGGCCCACGGAGTTCAGGCCGCCGGCCACGGGGACATGGCCGCCGACGGGATTGCGGAGCTGCTGAACGGTCATCTGTGCGTACGTCCCGTCAGCGGATCTCGATGGTGATCGTCGAGCCCTTGGGCGCGGTGTCACCGCCGTCCACGGACTGGCTCTTGACCGTGTCGCCGAACAGCCCGAGCAGCCCGCGGTCCTCGTCGACCTCGAAGCCCGCCGCCTCCAGCTCGGCCTTGGCGTCGTCGACCTTGTCGCCCACCACGTCCGGGACCTCGACCATCTCCGGGCCCTTGGACAGCGTCAGCGTCACCGTGTCGCCCGCGACGGCCTGGGTGTCGGGCTGAGGCGTCTGCTGGGCCACCGCGCCCTTGCCGACCTCGGAGGAGTTGACCTCCTCGGCGGCGACCTCCACCTTCAGGCCCGCATCCTCCAGCTCGGCCCTGGCGTCCGCCAGGCTCTCGCCGGTGACGTCCGGCACGTCGACCGGGGCGCCCTTGCTCACGACGAGCGCGACGGCGGAGCCCGAGCGGCGCTCGGTGCCGGCCTCGGGGTTCGTCGAGATGACCATGCCCTTGAGGACGGAGTCGCTGAACTCCCGGGTCACCATGCCCGGCTCCAGACCCTCGGTCCTCAGCAGGGCCCGTGCCTTGTCCAGGCGGTGGCCCACCAGGTCGGGGACCTTCACGACCTGCGGGCCCTTGGAGACGACCAGGTTCACCGAGTCGTTCTGCCGTATGCGGCTGCCGACGGCCGGATCGGTGCTGATGACCTGGCCGCGCTTGACGGTGTCGCTGAAGGCGCGCTCGACCTTGCCGACCTCCAGACCGGCGTCCTCCAGCCGGTCCTTGGCCTTGGCCTCGGTCTGGGTCAGCAGCGCCGGGACCCGGGTGAACTGGCCGGAGTTGATGTACCAGACGCCCGCGCCGACACCGAGGACGAGCAAAGCGGCGACGACGAGGGCGAGGGGGCCGCGCCGGGACCCCCGGCGTCTCGTCGGCGGGAGCGGGGCAGGGGACTGCAGACGGCTGGTGTGGGAGAAGCGGTCCTCGTCCTCGTTGACCGGCAGCGGGCGCGGCACCGTCAGCGAACGCGGGATCACGCTGGTGCGGTCCTCGGCGTTGTCGTGCTCGGCGGAGAGCGCCTGCGGGGGCATCGCGTCCAGCTGGTCCGCGCTGAGCGCGGCACGCGTCTGACGGGCCTCGGCGAGCAGCGCGACCGCGTCGTGCGGGCGGACGTCCCGGGTGCGCGCGGTGGCCGAGGCGACCAGCGCGTCGAGCTCGTACGCCAGCCCGGGCACGCGGGCCGAGGGCGGCGGGACGTCCTCGTGAAGGTGCTTGTAGAGCACGATCGCGGGGGAGTCCCCGTCGTGCGGCTTCTCGCCGGTGAGCATCTCGTACAGCACGACACCGCACGCGTACACGTCGACGCGGGCGTCCGCGGCGCCTGGCTGCTCTATCTGCTCGGGCGCGAGATAGGAGACGGTGCCGAGGACGGAACCGGTGGTGTTGGTGACGGAGTCCACGGACCGTACGAGGCCGAAGTCGGCGACCTTCACCCGGCCGTCGTCCCCTATGAGCACGTTCTCCGGCTTCATGTCCCGGTGCACGAACCCGGCGCGGTGCGCGGCGCCGAGCGCGGCGAGCACCGGCTCCAGGATGTCCAGGGCGGCCCGGGGCTGCAGCGCCCCGCGGTCGCGCAGCACGTCACGCAGGGTGCAGCCGGCGATGTACTCCATGGCGAGGTAGACGTACGACCCGTCCGTCCCCTGGTCGAAGACCTGCACGACGTTGGGGTGCGCGAGCCGGGCGACCGACTTCGCCTCCCGGATGAACCGCTCCACGAAGGTGGCGTCGGCCGCGAGCCCCGGGTGCATCACCTTCAGCGCGAGCACACGGTCGAGCCGGGTGTCCACGGCCCGGTAGACCGTGGCCATCCCACCGACGGCGATCCGCGCCTCGACGCGATAACGTCCGTCGAGCACCTGCCCGACCAGCGGGTCCTGAAGGGTCGTATCCACGCAGGCGAGTGTACGAGCAGCGACTGACACCCCTGGCTTCCAGTCCGGGATAGGAGCGGGACTGAAGCCGTCCTGTGACGCAACCCACTTGGCCGTTCAGAATGCGGGACGTTCGGGGTCCAGCACCGCCCTGCCCTCCGCCGGAGACGACGCCTCCGCGAAGTGGCGCCGCGGGATCCGGCCCGCGCGGTACGCCAGCCGTCCCGCCTCCACCGCGTGCCGCATCGCGTCGGCCATCAGGACCGGCTCCTTCGCCCGCGTCACCGCCGAGGCGAGCATCACACCCGCGCACCCCAGCTCCATCGCCAGCGCCGCGTCCGAGGCGGTACCGGCCCCGGCGTCCAGGATCACCGGCACGCGCGCGTGCTCCACGATCAGCTGGAAGTTGTGCGGGTTGCGGATCCCGAGCCCGGAGCCGATCGGGGACCCCAGCGGCATGATCGCCGCGCAGCCGACGTCCTCCAGTTTGCGGGCCAGCACCGGATCGTCGTTCGTGTACGGCAGTACGGTGAACCCGTCGTCGACCAGCGTCTCGGCCGCGTCCAGCAGCTCGATGGGATCCGGCAGCAGCGTCCGCTCGTCGGCGATGACCTCCAGCTTGATCAGATCGGTGCCGAGCGCTTCGCGCGCGAGGCGTGCCGTCAGGACGGCTTCCCCCGCCGTGAAGCACCCCGCCGTGTTCGGCAGCACCCGGATGCCCAGCTTCTCCAGCACCGACAGCACCGAGCCGTGCACCGAGGCGTCCACCCGGCGCATCGCGACCGTCGTCAGCTCCGTCCCGGACGCGACCAGCGCCCGCTCCAGCACCTCAAGGGAGGGCGCACCGCCCGTACCCATGATCAGGCGGGACGAGAAGGACGTACCGCCGAGGACAAAGGGATCGTCGGCCATAGGTCAGCCTCCTTGGACGGCGGTCAGGACCTCGACCCGGTCCCCCTCGGAGAGGGACGTCGAGGACCACTGCGCGCGCGGGACGACGGTTTCGTTGAGCGCGGCGGCCACGCCGGAGGGCGCCGCGGTGAGGGACTTCACGAGCGTGTCGAGAGCCGTGCCCGGCTCGATCCGCCGACGCTCGCCGTTGACCGAGATGTTCATACGGGCTGCTCCGTGAGTGCGAACCGCTTCGGGCTGAACGGACGGGCCTCGTCCGGGAGTTCACCGGTGACCAGGGCGTGCGCGAGGGCGTCCCCGGTGACCGGGGTGAGCAGCACGCCGTTGCGGTAGTGCCCGGTCGCCAGCAGCAGCCCGTCGAGCTCGGTCGGGCCCAGCAGCGGCGCGTTGTCGGGGGACCCGGGACGCAGCCCCGCGCGGGTCTCCGTCAGCGGCAGCTCGGTGATGCCCGGCATCAGCTCGTGCGCGTCGCGCAGCAGCTCGTACACGCCTCCCGCGGTCACCGTCGTGTCCCAGCCCAGCTCCTCGCTGGTCGCCCCGACGACCAGCTCGCCGTTCTCCCGGGGCACGAGGTAGACCTGGCTGCCGCGCACCACCGCGCGCACGGTCCGGCTCAGGAACGGCGCGTGCCGCTTCGGCACGGTCAGCCGCAGCACCTGCCCCTTCACGGGCCGTACGGGAGGCAGTACGTCCTCCGGGACGCCCGCGAGCCGCCCACTGAGGCTGCCGGCCGCGAGGACCACCTGCCCGGCGCCGAGAGCGGTGCCGTCGTCGGTCACGCAGCCCGCAGCCCGTCCCTGGGCGACGGACAGCCGGGACGCCCACGCCCGGTGGAAGACCACGCCCGCCCGCTCGCAGGCCGTCACCAGCGCCCGCGCCAGGCGCCGCGGGTCGATCTGGTGGTCGCCGTCCACCCGGAGCCCGCCCCGCACACTCGGCGCGAGCATCGGCTCCAGACGCCGGCAGTCCCGCCCGGACAGCCACTCGGAGTCGAGCCCCGACTCCCGCTGCAGGGCGTGCAGTTCCCGCAGATGCGCGCGGTCGTCGGCGTCGAGGGCGACCGCGAGCGTGCCGCACTGCCGGTAGCCGAGGTCCTGTCCGGTGAGCTCGGTGAGCTCGGCCGCGAACTCGGGGTAGCGGCGGGCCGAGGCCAGATTCAGGCCGAGCAGCGTCTGCTCGCCGTAGTGCAGTTCCGTGACGGCGGCCAGCATGCCCGCGGCCACCTGGGCGGCGCCGCCGCCCGGTTCGGGGTCCACCACGGCCGTGGTGAACCCGCGCTGTGCGGCCCGCCACGCCGTGACCAGGCCGATGATTCCGCCCCCGAGGACGAGGACGTCTGACGAACGCGTAGGCGACATGGGCGTCCAGCCCCTCCCTTCGCCGGCATGACCCGGATCAGGTTCGTACGGTCGGAGGCCGCCAGCCTCCCTCTCAGCCCGGTGCGTCCGGGCTCCCGCGAGTGCTTGTACGGTGGCCACCCTAGCCCGTGGTTCCGCGCCTCTGTAAGGGAGCCCTTTGCCGTGCCCCGCTCGCTCGACGGCCTCGTCCTCGCCCCTGTCGCCGACCAGGCCCCAGGTCAGGTGGGTACGCGGACCCGGTTCACCTACCACGAGAAGGACGGGGAGATCTGGGCCGAGTACGCGGGCGGCGATGTCGTACGCGGGCATCTGGTGGGTACGCGGGAGGGCGACCGGCTGGACTTCCGGTATGTGCAGCTCAAGCGGGACGGGACCACGTCGTCCGGGCACTGTGTGTCGACGGTCGTGGAGCTGCCCGACGGGCGGCTGCGCCTTGAGGAGACCTGGGAGTGGGAGTCGCAGCCGGGAAACGGGACCAGCGTTGTGGAGCAGGTCACGCGGCACGACGGCTGACTGACAAATTGTCAGTTGTCTATGGTGATCAGGTGAGCGAGCAGACGACGACGTCGCAGCGGCGGGTGGTGGTGGTCGGCGCGGGCATGGCCGGCGTCCAGACCGCGGTCGCCTTGCGGGAACAGGGCTTCACGGGCTCGGTGCGGGTGATCGGCGCCGAACCCCACCAGCCCTACGACCGGCCCCCGCTGTCCAAGGCCGTCCTGCTCGGCAAGGCCGAGGGATCCGCCTTCGACGTGGACTTCGAGGCGCTCGGCATCGAACTCGGCCTCGGCCGCGAGGTGCTGGGCGTGCGCCCCGCCGACCATGAACTGGACACCGCCGAGGGGCCCGTCCCGTACGACGTCCTCGTCCTCGCCACCGGTGCCGAACCGATCCGGCTGCCGGGGGCCGAGGGTATTGCCGGAGTGCATCTGCTGCGCACCCTGGACGACGCCGAGAGGCTGCGGCCCGTGCTCGTCCGGCAGCACGACATCGTGGTCGTCGGCGCGGGCTGGATCGGCGCCGAGTTCGCCACGGCCGCGCGCGAGGCGGGCTGCTCGGTGACGGTCGTCGAGGCCGCGGACCGGCCGCTCGCGGGGGCGCTGCCCGCCGAGGTGGCCGCGCCGATGGCCGCCTGGTACGCCGACAGCGGTGCCGAGCTGCGCACCCACGCGCGCGTGGCGCGCGTCGAGCCCGGCGCGGTGGTCCTCGACGACGGCTCGCGACTGCCCGCGGGCGCCGTCGTGGTCGGCATCGGCGCCCGTCCCGTCACCGCCTGGCTGGCCGGTTCCGGCATCGAGCTCGGTGCGCAGGGCGAGGTGGTGGCCGACGACCATCTGCGCACCTCCGCGCCCGGCATCTACGCGGTCGGCGACTGCGCCTCCTTCCCCTCCGCCCGGTACGGCGAGCGTCTGCTGGTCCACCACTGGGACAACGCCCTGCAGGGGCCGCGCACGGTCGCCGCCGACATCATCGGCGAGGCCCCCCTGGTCTACGACCCGGTCCCGTACTTCTGGTCCGAGCAGTTCGGCCGCTTCGTCCAGTACGCAGGCCACCACGCCTCGGCCGACATGACCCTGTGGCGCGGCGACCCGACGGGCCCGGCCTGGACGGTCTGCTGGCTGCGCGAGGGCCGTCTGGTGGCCCTGCTGGCCGTGGGCCGGCCCAGGGATCTGGCGCAGGGACGCCGGCTGATCGAATCGGGCACCCGCATGGACCCGGCCTTGCTGGAGGACCCGGCGAGGCCGCTGAAGAAGGCGACGGCCTAGCACGGACCGGCCTGGCTTCCTGTTGTCAGTGCGGGATGGCAGGCTTGGTTCTGTGACCGAGATTGACGCAAAGATCGATGCTCTCGTCCCCGCCTGGCTCACCCTCCCCGACATCGCCGAACAGCTCGGCGTCGAGGTGACGCGTGTGCGGCAGCTGGTCAAGGACGGCCAGCTCATCGCCGTACGCCGTGGTGAGAACCGCGCGCTGCACGTCCCCGCCGCCTTCATCGACGGGGCCGAGCGGAAGGTCGTCAAGGGCCTGTCCGGGACCCTGACGCTACTGCGGGACGACGGCTTCACCGACGAAGAGATGCTGGAGTGGCTCTTCACCCCCGACGAGAGCCTGCCCGGCACCCCCGCGCAGGCCCTGAGCGAGAATCGCGGCACGGAGGTGAAGCGCCGCGCCCAGGCGCTCGCCGTCTGAGCACTGATCGACACCAGGTGTACGGGCCGCGGGGCGCCCGAGGCCCGTACACCACCGACAACGGGGGGACACGTATGCCCGACACCGCACGCGACCGGTTCAGCGACGCGCGGCTCTATCTGTGCACGGACGCCCGCAAGCGCCAGGGCGACCTCGCCGAGTTCCTGGACGCGGCCCTGGCGGGCGGTGTCGACATCGTGCAGCTGCGCGACAAGGGCATGGAGGCCGCCGAGGAGCTGGAGCACCTGGCGGTCTTCGCCGACGCCTGCGCGCGGCACGGCACGCTGCTCGCGGTCAACGACCGCGCGGACGTCGCCCACGCCGCCGGGGCCGATGTCCTGCACCTGGGCCAGGGCGACCTCCCGGTGTCCGCCGCCCGCGCGATCCTCGGCGAGGACGTCCTGACCGGCCGCTCCACGCACGCGGAGTCCGAGGCCGAGGCGGCCGCCGCCCAGGAGGGCGTGGACTACTTCTGCACCGGCCCCTGCTGGCCCACTCCGACCAAGCCCGGCCGCCATGCCCCCGGCCTGGATCTGGTCCGGCACACCGCCGCCCTCGGCACCGACCGCCCCTGGTTCGCCATCGGCGGCATCGACCTGGGCAACCTCGACGAGGTGCTGGAAGCGGGCGCCCGCCGGGTCGTCGTCGTACGGGCGATCACGGAGGCGGACGACCCCGGGGCCGCGGCGGCGGAGTTCGCGAAGCGGCTGCGGCAGGCGTAGCGGCCCTCAAGCGGCGCCGTTTGTCCAAGGGCTGGACAACAACCCGACAATTCGGGCAAATATCCGGCATCCGGTTGGGGGACCGTCGCCCCCTGACTAACCTGCGGGTATGGCCCTCGGCACCGCATCCACCAGGTCGGACCACGCTCGTACCGTGCGCGAGATGCTCGCGACCGGCAAGACGACGTACTCCTTCGAGTTCTACGCCCCGAAGACCCCGAAGGGCGAGCGGAACCTGTGGAACGCGCTGCGCCGGGTCGAGGCCGTGGCGCCCGACTTCGTCTCCGTGACCTACGGCGCGGGCGGCACCACCCGCGCCGGCACGGTGAAGGCGACCGAGGCCATCGCCTCCGACACCACGCTCACCCCGATCGCCCACCTCACGGCCGTCGACCACTCGGTGGCCGACCTGCGCAACATCATCGGGCAGTACGCCGACGCCGGGATCCGCAACATGCTCGCCCTGCGCGGCGACCCGCCCGGCGATCCCATGGGCGACTGGGTGCCGCACCCGCAGGGCCTGACCTACGCCGCCGAACTCGTCGAACTGATCAAGGCGTCCGGCGACTTCTGTGTGGGCGTCGCGGCCTTCCCCGCGATGCACCCGCGCTCCGCGGAGTGGGAGACGGACGTCCGGCACTTCGTCGACAAGTGCCGGGCCGGCGCGGACTACGCGATCACCCAGATGTTCTTCGAGCCGGAGGACTATCTGCGGCTGCGTGACCGGGTCGACGCGGCGGGCTGCGCGACCCCGATCATCCCGGAGATCATGCCGATCGCCAGCGTGAAGACGCTGGACCGCATCCCGTCCCTCACCAACGCGGCCTTCCCGGCGGCTCTGAAAGAGCGGATCCTCACAGCCAAAGACGATCCGGCCGCTGTACGCTCCATGGGAATCGAGTTCGCCACGGAGTTCTGCGCGCGGCTGCTGGCCGAGGGAGTGCCCGGACTGCACTTCATCACGCTCAACAACTCCACGGCGACACTGGAGATCTACGAGAACCTGGGCCTGCACCATCCTCCGCAGGCCTAGACCGGCCGCACCGCTGTACGACACACTGCGTAACGGCCACTGGGAGAGGGGCGTACATGGGCTGGACGGTCCTCTACATCGCGTTCGGCATCGTCGCGCTGTGGCTGCTCGGTGAGGTGCTGCTGCAGTACAAGGCACGCCTGCGCTGGCGGCTGCTCGCTTTCGTCGGCTTCCTGGGCGTCGTGCTCGGGGTGCTGATCCCGTCCGTGATCGTCATCGCGCTGGGCGCGGCGGCCTTCGCGGTCGGGCAGACCTACGTCACGCTGTCCTTCCGCCGCGGCTTCGCCTCCGGCTGGGTGGTGAACGCTCCGGCGCTGGGCGGCTCCAAGCGCCGCCGCGGCGAGCCCGAGTACCAGGACCCGGCCCTTGAGGTCTCCGACCTCCAGGCGGGCGAGGGCGACTACGGCGACGAGGGCGGCTACGGCCGCGACAACGCCGGCTACGGCCAGGACGACGCCTACGACCGCGACGACGTCTTCACCCCCTCGCGCGCGGCGGGACCCTCGGCCGCCGAGACCACCTCGGTCTACGAACCGCAGCCCCTGCCGGACGACACCGGCTCCTACGGCGTCTACGGCACCACCCCCGACCCCTCCTACGCGGCGGCGGACCAGCCCCAGGACCAGTACGCGACCGCGTCCCAGGGCACGGACCAGGGTTACGGCTACGACGGCTACACCGGGTACGACCAGCAGCAGTACGGCTACGACACGACCGGGCAGCAGCAGTACGCCGCCTACTCCGACCCGTACATCGGCACCCAGACCTATGGCGGCGGCTCGTACGACGCGGGTTACGCCCAGCAGTACGGCCAGCAGGGCTACGCCCAGGACCAGTACGTCACCGGCACCTACACCGGCGAGACGACCCCGCCCGGCGGGGTGTGGGTTCCGCAGCAGCGCAGCACCGACGACCCCTACGGCGGCGAACTCCCGCCGGAGCAGCCGTACCCGTACCAGGGCGGCCAGGGGCAGCAGGGCGGGTACGACGAGCAGTACCGCTTCTGATCACTGCCGAGACCAGTACTGCTTTCGATCACTGTCGATGACCAGTACTGCTTTTGATCACTGCCGGGGCCCGGTCACTGCGAGCCCTGGAAGTCCGGTCCCTCCACGATCAGTCCGGCGACCAGCGCACCCGACATGCCCGCGTGAGGGAGGCCGCCGCCGGGGTGCGACCAGCCGCCGACGCTGAACAGGCCCGGTATCCGCGTGCTGTTGGCCGGGTACAGGAAGGTCCCCTCCGCCGCGGCCAGCGCGGGTGCGGGCACCGCGCCGCCCTCGGCGCCCGTCTCCGCCTCGGTGTGCACCGGCGTACGGACCTCGCGCCACAGCGTCCGCTCACGCAGGCCCGGTAGCGCGCGCTCGGCCGCCTCGACCATCCGGTCCGCGAAGGAGTCGGCGGCGCCGGGCGCGGTCCAGTCGTACAGCGTCCGGGAGGGCACCGTCGCCGTGAGTACCACCGACTCGTGCTCCTCGTCGGGTCTGAGGGCGGGGTCGTCCGGGCGGTCGACACGGACCGTCGGCCGCGCGGGCGGCTCACCGAGCCCGAGGGCGCCCAACTCGGCACCCCGGTCCGGGGCGTGGACCACCGTCCGGAGCGCGGCACCCGCCTCGCGCGCACCGCGCAGCGCCAGGCAGACCACGACCCGGCCGCTGCTCACACCCTCCGGCCTGGGCTCGACGTCCGCCACGCCGTACACCTCATGCCCGGTCAGGCCCCAGGGCCTCGTACCGACCACGAGGTCCGCCTCCGCCACCGTGCCGTCCGCGAGTTCAAGACCCGCCGACCGGCTCTCCTTCTCCAGCACCCCGGTCACCTCGGCGCCGAAGTGGAACTCGACCTTCCGGGCCAGGCACCGCTCATACACCGCACGCGCCAGCTCCCGCATCCCGCCGAGGACGTACCAGGTGCCGAAGGCGTGTTCCATGTACGGCAGGACCGCCGCGCTCGCCGGGGTGACGTCGGGATCCAGGCCGTATCCGAGCGCATGGCTCTCCAGCAGGGCGGTCAGCCGGGGGTCGCGCAGCTCCCAGGCGCCGATCTCGGCGAGCGTGGCGGCCCGGCGGGCGCGCAGCAGGCGCTTGTGCGGGACCGCCGGATAGGGCTCGCGCCCGGCCAGCACCTCCCAGTTGGGCCACAGGGGCTCCTCCAGGAGCGGTCTGCGGCTGCGGTCCCAGGCCTCGCGGGCCCGGACCAGGAAGTCGCCCCAGCGTCCGCCCGCGCCCGACCCGAGCGCCTCGTCCAGGGCCGCGACGACTCCCGCGCGCGAGGCGTTCGGCAGCGAGACCTCGGTGCCGTCCGCGAAGACATGCCGCGAGGACGGGTCGACCTGGACCAGCCCGACGCGGTCCTCCAAGGGCTCCTTGCCGGTCTTGACGAACAGATCGCGCCAGACGGCGGGCAGCGTCAGCAGACCGGGGCCGGTGTCGAAGGAGAAGCCGTCCCGCTCGAAGCGGCGCACCGCTCCGCCGTACGTCTCCGTACGCTCGTACACCGCCACCCGGTGGCCCGCGACGGCCAGCCGGGCCGCGGCCGCCATCGCGCCCATCCCGGCGCCGATCACCGCAATCCGTGCCATGCCAGGGACTTTATCCGCCACCACTGACAGTCACGGCGGCGGAGGTCCGCCCGGCGTTCGGGGGAGTACCGGCACGGACGCGTTCGTCGCCAGTGGGCGACAGGCCGGCCTGGGCCTGCGTGCGCAGGTCTGAGTACGTGTACCTAGGCGGTGAGATGAGTACGCGCGCGGATGGGCCGCGACCTGCGTGAACGAGAGAGTGGAGGCACGGAGAAGGGGCACGGCTCCGGTACCGGCGACACGGGGCGCCGGAACGGAGCCGCCCTGGATCCGCTCCTTCCGCCGGCCCGCGTGCCGGCGGAAGCGAGACACGGGGAACCCGGGGGAACGACCGGACGGGGGACCAACGGGGGAAACGGGGGAGCACGAAGGAAAGCGCCGGTTCGCGGTGGCCCGTGGGGGACGTGGCCATCTCGGACCGGCGCTTCTCGTCTGCGCGCGGAGCCGGTCAGCCCCGGCCGCTCACCCGCCCCTGGAGCAGCCGCGACAGCGCCGCGTGCACATCGTCCAGGGAGCGCTCCGGCTGGAAGGACTGCCAGTCCAGGGCCGCCACCAGGACCATGCCGACCAGCGCGGCGGCGGACAGCGGGACGTCGATCTCGTCGCTGAACTCGCCGTTCGCCACACCGTCGCGCAGCACGCCCTCCACCACGGCGACGACCTCCTGCCGGACCACCATGAGCGTGGACTGCCAGGCCCGGTTGGTGCGCCACAGCTCGGCCACGTAGAGCTGGGTGAAGGACGGGTAGGCGGCGATGAAGCCGAGCCCCGCGCGGATCATCGCGTCCAGGGCGTCGACCTTGGTGCCGCCGTCCCGGTCCGTGCGTTCGGCCGCCTCTTGGAGGGAGGTCTTGAGCAGACCCACGCCGTGCCGCAGCAACTCCTCGAAGAGGACGGACTTGCTCGCGAAGTTGTAGTAGACCGTGCCCTTCGCGACCCCGGCCCGCTCGGCGATCTCGTCCACCGTGGTGGCGGAGAAGCCCTGCTCGGCGATGAGCGTGACGGCGGCCTCGTAGAGCTTCTGCCGGGTGGCCTCACGGCGGGTGCTGCCGCCCGACGCGGCGCTGCTGCTTTCCATGGCCATGATTGTCCCGCGCGCGGTCACAGGCTCAGCTCCGGGTGCAGCCGGTCGAGGGTCCACACCTGGCGGCGGCGCGCCGACAGCGCGGTCAGCGCGAGGGCTCCCGCGGTGAAGGCGACGAGCACCACGCACGCGTGCCAGACCGGGCCCAGACCGCCGCCCGTGATGAGCCTTCTGAGGGCCTCGACGACGTAGCTCATCGGCAGGAAGGGGTGCAGTGCGTTGAAGAAGGCCGGACTGGTCTGGACGGGGTACGTGCCGCCCGCGGACGTCAGCTGGAGCATCAGCAGGGCGAGCACGAGGATCCTGCCCGCCGCCCCGAACCGGGCGTTCAGCCACTGCACGAGGGACGCGAAGCAGGCCGTGACCAGGAACAGGAAGCCCACCGTCCCGGCCGCGCGGGCCATCTGGAGCCCGACCGCCCAGTGCAGCACCGCCATCAGGGCCACCGTCTGGAGCACCCCGATCGCCACCACAGGGAGCCAGCCCGCCAGCGCGATCCGCCACGCCGAGGCGCCCGCCGCGAGCGCGCGCCGGTTCATCGGCGCGATCAGCATGTACGCCACCATCGTGCCGACCCACAGGGACAGCGGGATGAAGTACGGGGCGAATCCGGTGCCGTAGTTGGGCGCCTTGTTCAGGTCCTCGGAGACCAGCCGGACCGGGTCGGACATCACCTCGGTGCGCTCGTCGCGGTCCCGCTTCTCGTAGTCGGGGATCTGCTCGGCGCCGTCGTGCAGCCCGTCCGAGAGGTCACCGGAGCCGTCGACGAGCTTGTACAGGCCCGCCTTGAGGTCCCCCGCGCCCGTCTGGAGGTCGCCGACGCCCTTGTCCAGGTCCGTGGCCCCGGTCTTGGCGGTGCCGAGCCCGGAGTGGAGCTTCTTGGCACCGGCGGCGACCTTGGCGGCGCCCTCGTTCAGGTCGTTGATCTTGGTGACGGCGTCGTCGAGGTCCTCGGAGAGGCGGGGCGCGCGGTCCGCGAGGGCCTGGGCCTGCTTCTCCAGGGTGGCCAGGTGCTTGTCGAGCTTGTCCAGGCTGCCGTCCTGGTCGCTGATCAGCGTGTTGACGTCGTCGGCGATGACGGCCACGTCGGCGGCGGCGTCCTTGGCCGTCTTCAGGTCGGCGCAGGCGGTGCCGGGCAGTACGGCGTCCTCGCAGCGCGCCTTGTAGACGGCGCTCAGGTCGTCGGATGCCTTGCGGGCGTTCTCGGCGGCGGTCGGCGCCCGCTCCACCAAGGCGTCGAGGTTGTCGCGGATCGCCCCGGAGGCGTCGGCGACCAGCTGGGCGGTGTCGCCGATCGTCTTCTCGTTGCCCTTCAGGAACGGACCGACCTTCTCGGCGGTCGCGTTGACCTTGTCGGCGAGCGTCTGCGTGCCCTCGGCGACCTTCTTCGAGCCGTCCTCCAGATCGCCCGCGCCCTTGTTGAGCTTCGTCAGCCCCTTGACCAGCTTGCCACTGCCGCTCTTGGCGTCCTTCAGCCCGTCGGCGAGGTCCCGCGAGCCCTTCTCCGCCGTCCCGATGCCGCTCTCCAGCTTGTCGGCGCCCTTGGCGGCCTTCACCGTCGCGCCGTGGATGTCGGAGAAGGAGAGGAAGATCCGGTCCAGGAAGGACCGCGAGGCCTTCGTCGAGGCCGCGTCGCGGACCTCGCTGAAGACCGTCCGGGAGATCTGCCCGACGATGTAGTTGTTGGCGTCGTTGGTGCGCACCTGAAGGGCGCCGGTCTCCGGGGAGTCGCCCGAACTGGACGCGATCCTCTTGCTGAAGTCGGCCGGCAGGGTCAGCGACAGGTAGTACCTGCCGTCCTCCACGCCCGCGCGTGCCTCGTCGGCGCTCACCTCCTGCCAGTCGAAGACCTCGCTCTCCCGCAGGCCCTCAACGATGTCGTCGCCCGCCGCGATCTTCTTCCCGTCGGCCTTCGCACCCCGGTCGTCGTTCACCAGCGCCACCGGAATCCGGTCCAGACGGCTGTACGGATCCCAGAACGACCACAGATACAGGGCGCCGTACAGCAGGGGCAGCACCAGCAGCGCGACCATGGCGGCACGCGGCAGCTTCCCCCGCCCGAAGCGCCGGATCTCAAGCGCGGCCAGCTTCGGCGAGCGCATCGGCGGGCACCTCCTTCGTTCCTTCGGTCGCTACGACGACGGCCCCCTCCGGAGCCTCACTGCACACCGCCACCACCGTCGTCCCGGCCTCGGCGATCGACTTCAGCAGCGCCCAGACCTCGGCCCGTTCGGCGTCGGAGAGCTTGAGGTCGGTGTCGTCGACACCCAGCAGCCGCGGCTCGCCGATCAACGCCAGCGCCACGGACAGCCGCAGCGCCTCCACCCGCTCCAGATCGCGTACGGCGGTCCTGGAGCCCTTGGGCAGGGCCTCCCGGTCGAGTCCGGCCGCGGCCAGGGCGCGGTCGATCCGCAGCCGGGTCTGCGTCCCACGCTCCCCGCGCGGGCGCAGCAGACCCCGCAGCGAACCGCCGAACCGGCGCTGGAGCAGCGCCCGTTCGTGCAGATGCTCGGCGACGGTGAGCGCCGGGTCGAGATCGGTGACGCCCGGGACATGCGCGAGGGCGCTGACGTGCCGCGCCGCCGAGAGCTGCTTGGGCAGCCCGGCCTCGCCCACGGTGGCCGTGCCCTCGGTGGGTTTCATCCGTCCGGTGAGCGCGAGCAGCAGGCAAGTGCGCCCGGATCCGGACGCTCCCTCCACCGCGATCAGTGAGCCCGGCTCCGCCTCGAAGGAGACCCCGCGGAACGCCCATCCGCGGGGTCCTTCGAGGCCGAGGCCCCGGGCCGTGACGCCGACTCCGGCCATCACGGCTCCCCCTCCCCTAGTTTGAACTGACTGGTCAGTGCAAAAACTAACCCGAACTGCCGATCGAAGCAAAAGCCCAGGTCAGAACGGATTGTCAGTGCCATACCTCACGATGGGCACATACGGCACCCGTGCCGTCACACAGACGACAGGAGGTTCGTCATGGCCAGCTACCACGCAGCCGCCGCCCGCCGGCGCCGCGCCACCGGCCCTGCCCCCTCACTGACCGGCCCGGCGAGCGATGTGCACCCCGTGCTGCGCCGGGCCACGGCCCCGCCCGCCGCCCTCGATCTGCTCGCCCAGGCCCGCGCCGGACTCGACGAGGCCGCCGTCCTGGAGACCCCCAACGAGCGCTATGCGACGGCCCACCTCGCCGCCCTGCGCACCGCCGCCGCCGTGCTCGCCGCGCGAGGCCGCCCGGAACCGTCCTCCCGACGCCGCGCCCGCATCAGGAGCGCCTGGGAAGTGCTCCCCGAGATAGCGCCCGAGCTCACCGAATGGAGCGCGCTGTTCGCCTCGGGGGCCCGGCGCCGCGCCCGGGCCGAGGCGGGCATCCAGGGCGCGGCCAGTCGCCGGGACGCCGACGACCTGATACGCGACGTGGCGATGTTCCTGCGCCTCGTCGAGCGGATGCTGGTCCTCCAGCCGGTGCTGCCTCAGCCCCGCCAGGACACCGGCGAGAGGCAGGGGGAGGAGCGAGGATTTCCGGACGCCGGCTGACGGCACCGCGGTGACCAGGACCGGCATCGGAGGCAATAGGGTGGGACACGCCTGAAGCCGTCCCGCTCCGGTACTCCGGGCCGGTCGGCACCCCGTTCGCTCCGCCGTACCAGAGGCGGTGCCGCGCCGAGGAGTCAACTGCCGTGTCGGACCCGAGCCGCCCCCGCGCCTCTCTCCGTACCGCCGTGGTCTGGGAGGTCCTCCAGGAGGCCCTCGACCGCCAGGTCAAGGCCACCGGCCGGGAGGCGCTGGACGTTCTCGACGCCGGAGGCGGCAGCGGCAAGTTCGCCGTGCAGGTCGCCCGCCTCGGCCACCGCGTCACCGTGGTCGACCCCAGCCCCAACGCCCTGTTCGCGCTGGAGCGCCGCGCCGCCGAGGCCGGTGTCGCCGACCGGGTCCAGGGTGTCCAGGGTGATGCCCACGGCCTGTTCGACGTGGTCGAGCGCGGCGGCTACGACGCGGTGCTGTGCCATGGCGTCCTGGAGTACGTGGACGACCCGGCCGAGGGCGTCCGCAACGCCGTGGCCGCCCTGCGCCCCGAGGGCGTCCTCAGCCTGCTCGCGGCCGGTCTCGGCGGCGCCGTGCTCGCCCGCGCCCTCGCCGGTCACTTCAAGGAGGCCAAGCAGGCCCTGGAGGACCCGAACGGCCGCTGGGGCGCCGGTGACCCCGTGCCGCACCGCTTCACCGCCGAGCAGCTCACCGCCCTGGTCGAGGCCGCGGGCCTGCGCGTCGGCGCCGTGCACGGCGTCCGGGTCTTCGCCGACCTGGTGCCCGGCGTCCTGGTGGACACCGAGCCCGGCGCCCTGGAGGCGCTGCTGAAGCTGGAGGAGGCGGCGGCCGAGGTGCCCGCCTTCCACTCCGTTGCCACACAGCTCCATGTGCTCGGCGAGACCCAGGGGACCTCCGAGACCTGAGCCGGCTCCCGAGGCGCGGCGCTGATCAGGGACTTGGCTGCACATGGAGTACGCCACAGGCCCCCCGATCGGGCGCGCAGCGCCGTATGATCGAGGGAGACCGCTCGGCATGACGGGTCGGCTGCTGGGGAATGCAGATCTCAGCGAGCCGGGACGTCCATGACGGATCCCGGTTGGCAATTGGCGTAGAGGGGCGGGTTTCACGGGGGCGATTCCCTGCCTATCCTGAAGGGACCCCCCGGGTCGCCCCGGCGACTGCACGATGAGGAGGACTCCGTGCCGCTCTCGGAGCACGAGCAGCGCATGCTCGAGCAGATGGAGCGAGCGCTGTACGCCGAAGATCCCAAGTTCGCGACAGCGCTTGAGGGAAGCGGGCTGCGCACGTACACCCGTCGCCGGGTGTACCAGGCGGTGGCCGGCTTCCTCGTGGGTATCGCGCTCCTCATGGCTGGAATGGTCGCCAAGCAGGTCTGGCTCAGCGTGGTGGGATTCCTCGTCATGCTGGGCTGTGCGGTACTCGCCGTGACCGGTTGGCGCAAGGCCCCCAAGCCGGGTGAACAGCCGGCGGGCGGTCAGCAGGCCAGCCGTCAGGGTCGGACCAAGCGCTCCATGATGGACCGGATCGAGCAGCGCTGGCAGCGGCGCCGCGACGAACAGGGCCACTAGCGCACGAGCCGCAGCTCCTGGACACAGGTGAGGGGGCGACCACCGCGGGTGGTCGCCCCCTCACGCACGCGTTCACACCGGCAGTCGACGGGACTGACGAAGACAAAGGCCCGGGCGGGACGATCCCGCCCGGGCCCTGTCGTTCCAGGTCTCAGCTCTGCTGCCCCGACGGTTTCCGCACGGGCGGCCGGGTCGCGGACACCCGCGCCTTGACCCCGGTCCACCACGCGGCCGTCGCCCACACCACACGCACGGTCGAACGCGGCATGAACAGCGCTCGAAGCCGCGTGCCCCGGCTGAGCGTGGTCCGCAGGGAGGCGACCACCCGGCGCACATCCTCGGCGAGCCCCGCCGTGGGACGCGGCCTGGGGGCGTACAGCACTTGCTCCACGGCGTCCGCCACCCGGTGCACGGAGGCCGCGGCCTCCGGGCCCAGATGCCCCAGCCGTACGATCCGGGCCGCCGCCTTGCGCGGGGTCTGTGACTCGTCCGGCGCGATCCCGAAGTCCCACGCCGTGTCGGTCAGCTCCTGCCACACCGCCAGGATGTGCGGCGCCACATCGGCCTCACCGCGGCCGTGCCCCCCGAGCCGTACCACCCGGGTGCGCAGCCGCCACAGCATGGGTGACAGCGGGATCAGCAGGGCCGCGAGCCCGGCGAGGGACCAGGCCAGCACGACGTACCACTTCGGGCCGTCGTCGTCCTTGGCCAGCGCGGCCTGCGGGGACTCACTCGCGCACAGCTCCGGGTTGCCGCCCGCCGCGCAGCTCTCGCTCTCCGAGGGCGCCGCGCTGGGGGCCGAGCTCGCCGACTGGCTCGGCCGCGCCACATCCGGCAGGGTGCTGCCGGGCGTGTCCGTCTGGGTGTACGACGGAACCGAGCCCCGGGACGGGGTCGGCTCGAAGCGGGTCCAGCCGACGCCCTCGTAGTACAGCTCGGGCCAGGCGTGGGCGTCCTTGAGGCCCACCGACACCGTGCCGTCGCCCTGCGGGGTGCCGGGCGCGAAGCCCACCGCCACCCGGGCGGGTATGCCCAGCGAGCGGGCCATCGCCGCCATCGAGAAGGCAAAGTGGACGCAGAAGCCCTGCTTGTCCCGCAGGAAGCGGACGATCGCCTGCGAGCCGGTGCCGGCCTGGACCTCGGTGTCGTACTGGAAGCCGCCGGTGACGGTGAAGTACTCCTGGAGCTTGACCGCCTGCTCGTAGTGGTTGTTCGCGCCCTCGGTGACCTCGCGCGCGGTCTGCGCCACCTCCTCCGGCAGCGAAGACGGCAGCTTGGTGAACTCCCGCTTGATGGCCGCCGGCGGAGCCGGAGCGTCGGCGAGCTGCTCCGCCGTCGGCTGCACATCGAGGCTGCGCACGGTGTACGTCATGCCGCGGGTGTTCTGGCCGTGGTCGCCGACGAGGGTCATGCCGAGCGGTTCGTAGCGCCAGTTGCCCTCGATGTCCACGCCGCTGGGCGGATAGGGCATCGGCAGCCAGTCCTGGGCGTACCAGTTCGCGGCCGAGATGCGGGTCTCGACCTCCGCGCGCTTGATGTCGGGGCTGAGGCCGATGGGGGTGGGGAACTCCTGCGGCACCGAGGTGATGTTCCGCTTGGACGGCTTCCAGGTGGTGCCGTCGAAGTCGTCCAGGGACACGATCCGCAGATACAGGTTGGACAGGTCGTCGGTGTTGGTGCGCAGGGAGAGGACCTGGCGGTCCTCGTCGACGTTCAGGCTGTCGCGCAACGACACCAGCGGGTTCACCGCGGAGATGGTGCCGCCGCCGCCGGATCCGCCGCCCACTCCGGTGCCGGTGGCGTCCAGCAGACCGCCGTTCATCGCGGGCAGCCCGAGCGGCACCACCAAGGCGATGCCCAGGGCGACCACGCCGATCCGCCGCCCGGTGCGCACCGGTGCGACCGCGCCGCTGGGCTCGCCGCTCGGGGTGCGCGGGGCGCCGCCGAAGACCCGGCCCCACTGCGAGAGCCGGTCCCGGCCCTCGGCCAGCAGCAGCATCAGATAGCCGGCCGCCGCGACCAGGAACCACAGCCAGTCGGCACCGCCGTCGGAAAGGCCCGCGGCGACCGAGTACAGCGCGAGCAGCGGCAGCCCGGCCGGGGCCGCGCTGCGGAAGGTCACCGCGAGGGTGTCCACCGCGAGCCCGATGACCAGCACTCCGCCGACGAGCATCAGCCGGATGCCGTCGGACAGCGGCGCCGGGATGGCGTACCTGCCGACGTCGTCCGTGCCTGTCTGGAGCAGGTCGCCGAGGTGGGTGATGGCCTCCGGGCCCGGAATCAGCCCGAGCAGCGCCTGCTCCCGGGCGAAGGTCAGGGTCAGCAGCATCAGCGTGACCAGCGCCTGCGCCGCCACGGTCAGTGCCCGGGCCAGCGGCACCCGGCGGGCCGCCATGCCCACGCCGGTCTGTACGGCCAGCAGGAAGACCGCCTGGAAGAGCCAGGTGGCCTCCTCGACGAGCGGCAGCAGGGCGCAGGCCGCGGCCAGTGTGGCCACGGCGGCGCACAGCGCCAGTCGTGCCCGCCCGCTCATGACGGTCCCTCCCCACCAGTCGCGGCGACGACGCCCGCGCGCTCACGGTCCGCCTGCCGCCACAGCTCCTCCAGGGAAGCGCCCCGCGGCACGCTCAAGGCCGTCCAGCCCGCCTCCCGCAGCATCCGCAGCCGCTCCTCGCTCCTGTCCAACGGCCCGGCCACGTCGGTCGGTTCCCGCACCCAGGTCTCGCTGTCCAGCAGGAAGGCGACCGCGCCCCCGCTGCGCTGGCGCATCTTGGCGGCCACCGCGGCCTGCTCCTCGTCGAGGTCGCCGAAGAACGCCACCAGCAGCCCCTCGTTCCCGCCGCGCAGCACGTCGTACGCGCGGGACAGGCCGGTGCCGTCGGAGTGGTCGATCACCGCGAGGGTGTCCATCATCAGCCCGGCCGCGTCCGCCGACTCCTGGTTGGCACCGGCGAAACCGTCGGCGCCCTCAGCGGGCACGGAGCTGCCGGTGTCCGTCAGCAGCCGTACCGAGAAGCCCCGCTCCAGCATGTGAACGAGGGCGGAGGCGGCGCCCGACACGGCCCACTCGAAGGCCGAGTCCGGGCCCGCGCCCTGGAAGGCCAGTCCCCGGGTGTCCAGCAGTACCGTGCAGCGGGAGCGCTGCGGCTGTTCCTCGCGGCGCACCATCAGCTCGCCGTAGCGCGCGGTCAGGCGCCAGTGCACCCGGCGCAGATCGTCGCCGTAGCGGTAGCCGCGCGGGATCACGTCGTCCTCGCCGGCCAGCGCCAGCGAGCGCTGCCGTCCGTCGCCGTACCCCTTGGCCTCGCCGGTCAGCCGCACCGGCGGCAGCGGCTCCACGCGCGGGATCACCGTCAGGGTGTCGTACGTGGAGAACGACCGGGTCAGCTCGCACATGCCGAAGGGGTCGCTCAGGCGCAGCTGGAGCGGGCCCAGCGGGTAGCGGCCGCGCAGGTCGGAGCGGACGCGGTAGGACACCTCACGGCGGCCGCCCGCCTCCACCCGGTCCAGCACGAAGCGGGGGCGCGGGCCGAGGACGTACGGGACCCGGTCCTGGAGCATCAGCAGGCCGGTGGGCAGCCGCGAGACGTTGTCCATCCGCAGATGGACCCGGGCCTCGCTGCCGGCCGGCACGCGCGCGGGGGAGAGCCGGCGGCTGCCGGCGACCCGGTAGCGCGTGCGGTAGAGCACGGTGGCGCAGACCAGGGGCAGCACCGCGAGCAGCAGCCCCACCCGCAGCAGGTCGCTCTGCCCGAGGACGTACGCGCAGATCGCGGCCGCCACACCGGCGGCCAGGAAGGAGCGGCCGCGGGTGGTCAGACCGGCCAGCGCGGTGCGCACCCCGCCCTGCTCGCCCCGGTCGGCCTCCGCGTGCCCCGTCCCCCCGGTGCTCATCACAGCCTCCGCGGCGGCTGCTGGGGATAGGCCGGGGCGCCGCGGCCGAGGCCTCCGAAGCCGCTCTGCTGGGGCGCGGCGGGTACCGGGGTGCGCTGCAGGATCTCCTGGACGACCTGCTCCGCCGTACGGCGGTTGAGCTGGGCCTGTGCGGTGGGCAGCAGCCGGTGGGCCAGGACGGTCACGGCGAGGGCCTGCACATCGTCCGGCAGGGCGTACTCCCGGCCGCTCAGCGCCGCGGACGCCTTCGCCGCGCGCAGCAGATGCAGCGTCGCGCGCGGGGAGGCGCCGAGTCTGAGGTCGGGGTGGGTACGCGTGGCGGCGACCAGGTCCACGGCGTAGCGGCGGACCGGTTCGGCGACATGGACCCCGCGGACGGCGTCGATCAGCTTCACGATCTCGTGCGCGTGGGCCACCGGCTGGAGGTCGTCCAGCGGGTTCACCCCGCCGTGGATGTCGAGCATCTGCAGCTCGGCGTCCGCGCTCGGGTAGCCGATGGAGACACGGGCCATGAAGCGGTCGCGCTGGGCCTCGGGCAGCGGATAGGTGCCCTCCATCTCGACCGGGTTCTGGGTGGCCACCACCATGAAGGGGCTGGGCAGCTCGTAGGTCTGCCCGTCGATGGTGACCTGTCGCTCCTCCATGGACTCCAGCAGCGCGGACTGGGTCTTGGGCGAGGCGCGGTTGATCTCGTCGCCGATCACGATCTGCGCGAAGATCGCGCCCGGCTTGAACTCGAAGTCCCGTCGCTGCTGATCCCAGATGGACACACCCGTGATGTCCGAGGGCAGCAGGTCGGGGGTGAACTGGATACGCCGTACCGAACAGTCGATCGACCGTGCCAGCGCTTTGGCCAGCATTGTCTTGCCCACGCCGGGGACATCCTCGATCAGAAGATGTCCCTCGGCGAGCAGCACGGTCAGCGAAAGCCGTACGACCTCGGGCTTGCCCTCGATCACTCCCTCCACCGAACTGCGGACTCGCTCGACGGTGGCGGTCAGATCAGTGAGGCTCGCTCGATCGTCATAGGTCGTCACCCGGCCCTCCTCGGCCCGTTCTTTCCGGGCCGACGCTCTGCGATGCGGACCGGCCCACCCCGAAACACGGACACCACACGTGAAAAGTTCCGTGTGACGCCACACCCGCATTCTTGCTGCCGTTACCGATTCGTGTCACTCGCCTGTGGACAACTGCCTGCGATATGTCGGGTCTTACCGCCTTTTGGGCACCCCGGAGCAGGAAATCAACAGCGAAACGACAGCTTCGACGGGAGGTTACGCGGGGTCGATCTCGCGCAGAAGGCCGGTCCGCACGTCGAAGACGAAGCCGCGGACGTCGTCCGTGTGCACCAGGAACGGCGAGGTCCGCACCCGCTGCATGGACTGCCGTACGTCCTGGTCGACGTCCCGGAAGGCCTCCACGGCCCAGGCCGGGCGCTGGCCGACCTCCATCTCCAGGTCGTGCCGGAACTCCTCGGTGAGGGTCTCCAGACCGCAGCCGGTGTGATGGATGAGCACGACGCTGCGGGTACCGAGCGCGCGCTGGCTGATGGTGAGGGAGCGGATCACGTCGTCGGTGACCACGCCGCCCGCGTTGCGGATGGTGTGGCAGTCGCCGAGCTCCAGGCCGAGTGCCTTGTGCAGGTCGAGCCGGGCGTCCATGCAGGCCACCACGGCGACGTGCAGAACGGGACGGGCGTCCATGCCCGGGTCGGTGAACGCGGCCGCGTACCGCTCGTTCGCCTCGACGAGACGGTCGGTGACCGTGCCGCCATCGGCTATGGCGCCTTGGGGACCCGCGGGAACCGATGCAGATGTCGTCATACCTATGACGGTACTGGTCACCTCCGATCCCAGCAGGATGTGAGAGGGGACAAAGAACGTCATTGAGCCCTGTTGTGAGCTAACCCACAAGGGTGGCGCGAGTGCGCCTGTAGGAGTGAATTTCCCCGGCGCCCGGCTTCACGCCGACCCCGGGCCGCGACGCGCAGGCCGGTTGATTGACCGCGAGACAGGGTGGACTAAAGTGACGCGAAGCGGGAGGCGAGGTCTCCCTGCTGGACTGAACTTCCCGTAGGACCCGGCGCGCCCGCCGGAGATCTACCCACGTGCGCGGCGCGTACGTACGGCTCGGCCTCCTCCCGCTTCCGGCCGGCTGACGCTCTTGGCGCCGGCAGGCCTCCCCTTCACCGGGGGAGGGCGGGGACCCGGCAGTGCGTACCGCCCGCCGGACCTGAGAGGGCCCCTTGAGCAACAGTCGACATGTCCCGGTGATGCTCCAGCGGTGCCTGGACATGTTGGCCCCCGCCCTCCAGGCCCCCGGAGCGGTCGTCGTCGACTGCACCCTCGGCCTCGGCGGCCACAGCGAGGCCCTGCTCCAGCGGTTCCCCGAGGCCCACCTCGTCGCCCTGGACCGGGACAAGGAGGCCCTGCGCCTGTCCGGCGAGCGACTCGCCCCCTTCGGCGAGCGGGCCACCCTGGTGCACGCCGTCTACGACGAGCTGCCCGGCGTACTGGACCGGCTCGGCATCGCGCGCGTGCAGGGCGTCCTCTTCGACCTCGGTGTCTCCTCCATGCAACTCGACGAGGCCGACCGCGGCTTCGCCTACGCCCAGGACGCCCCCCTGGACATGCGCATGGACCAGACGACCGGCATCAGCGCCGCGGAGGTCCTCAACACCTACCCCGCCGGGGAACTCGTGCGGATCCTGCGCGCGTACGGCGAGGAGAAGCAGGCCAAGCGGATCGTGGCCGCCATCGTCCGTGAGCGCGAGAAGGACCCCTTCTCCAACAGCGCGCGGCTCGTGGAGCTGATCCGGGACGCGCTGCCCCAGGCCGCCAAGCGCACCGGCGGCAACCCGGCCAAGCGCACCTTCCAGGCGCTGCGCATCGAGGTCAACGGCGAGCTCTCCGTGCTGGAGCGGGCCATCCCGGCCGCCGTGAAGTCCCTCGCCGTCGGCGGGCGGATCGCCGTGCTGTCGTACCACTCGCTGGAGGACCGGCTGGTGAAGCAGGTCCTCGCGGCCGGGGCCGCCACCACCGCGCCGCCGGGGCTGCCCGTCGTCCCCGAGCAGTACCAGCCGCGGCTCAAGCTGCTCACACGCGGTGCCGAACTTCCCACCGAGGAAGAGGTCGCCGAGAACCGTCGGGCGGCACCGGCGCGGCTGCGCGGGGCGGAGCGCATCAGGGAGGACGTCGAGTGAGCCATCCGGACGGGCGGGTGCGTGGGTGTGAAACCTGGACGTGGCCCCGGTCGTGCAGGTTGGAAAACCGAACCCGGGGGAGGGCGAGTGAGTAGGAAACCCGAACTGAGGGGCAGGGCCGCCCGGCTCGCGCGGCTCTTCCCGACGGGACGGGGCCAGGCCGCCCGTACCCCCTTCGTCCTCCTCGTCGTCCTGCTCCTCGGCGGCGGTCTGATCGGACTGCTGGTGCTGAACTCCGCCCTCAGCGAGGGCGCGTTCCGGCTCGACGACCTCCAGAAGGAGACCAAGAGCCTCACCGACGAGGAACAGGCGCTCCAGCGGGACGTCGACGCCTACTCGGCCCCCGACGCCCTCCAGCGCCGGGCCCGTGAGCTCGGCATGGTGCCGGGCGGCGACCCCGCCTTCCTCGACCCCGACGACGGCACGGTCAAGGGCGTTCCCTCGCCGGCCCCCGCCGCCGCTCACCAGACCGCCGTGTACAACCCGCTCGTCCTGGCCCCCGAGGCGTTCGCGACCACGCCCTCCACCCCCACGACCCCCGGCAGGTGACGGAAGTGGCCGACTCAGGCAAGCAACCGCCGCGCCGCCGTGTGCCCGGACCCGCACGGCCCGACCGCCCCGGCGGCCGGCGCACCCCGGGCGCCGGCGCGCGCCCGGCCCGCCGCCCGGCGCCGCCGCGGCCTCGCCCCGCGGCCCCCGTCGCCCTGAAGCTGGGCAGCCCCCGCCCCCGGCTGCGCATGGTCAGCCTGGCCCTGACCCTCGTCCTGATCGCCTTCGTGGTCCGCCTCCTCCAGGTCCAGGCCGTCGACGCCAGCACGTACGCCGCCAAGGCCGAGAAGAACCGGTACGTCGGCTACACGCTGGCCGCCGAGCGCGGCGGTATCACCGACCGCAACGGCGTGGCCCTTGCCGCCAGCGTGGACGCGTACGACATCACGGCCGACCCCACGATGTTCACGCGCAAGTCGCTGAAGGCCGGCGACGGCCCCGAGCAGGCCGCCGCCCTGCTCGCCCCGATCCTCGGCCAGGACCAGGCCGCCCTGACCAAGAAGCTCAGGGCGAAGGGCCAGTACGTCCTGCTGTCCCGCAGGCAGACCCCGCAGGTCTGGAAGCAGATCAAGGACCTCAAGAGCGCGCTGGCCACCAAGGCGGAGACCGACCCGAGCACCGTCAACGTCCTCGCGGGCGTCTTCTCGGTCGCCAGCAGCAAGCGCGTGTACCCCAACGGCGACCTCGCGGCCGGGATACTGGGCTGGGTCAACTACGACGGCAAGGGCGGCGGCGGAGTCGAGCAGCAGCTCGACAAGGAACTCGCCGGCGAGGACGGCAAGATCCGTTACGCCCAGTCCGGCGGCCGCCAGGTGCCCACCGCCGGCTCCACCGAGACGCCCGCCGTGCCCGGCAGCGACGTCGAGCTCACCATCGACCGCGACATCCAGTGGGCCGCGCAGAACGCGATCAGCGAGCAGGTGGCGGAGTCCAAGGCCGACCGCGGCTATGTGATCGTGCAGGACACGAAGACCGGCGAGATCCTCGCCATGGCCAACTCGCCCGGCTTCGACCCCAACGACCTCTCCGAGGCCGACGCGAACTCCCTGCACAACTGGAGCCTGGAGGACGCCTACGAGCCCGGCTCCACGGCCAAGGTGCTGTCGATGGCCGCCGTACTCGAAGAGGGCGTGGCCACGCCCGACACGCATGTCGTCGTACCCAACCGGCTGCACCGCGGCGACCGGCTCTTCAAGGACGACATCAACCACCCGACCTGGTACCTCACGCTCAACGGCGTGCTCGCCAAGTCCAGCAACATCGGCACCATCCTGGCCACCGGACAGCTGGGCAAGACGCAGCAGGAGTCCAACCAGGTCCTCTACTCCTATCTCCGCAAGTTCGGCCTCGGCAGCTACACCGGGCTCGGCTTCCCCGGCGAGACCAAGGGCATCCTCGCGCCGCCGGACCAGTGGTCGACCTCGCAGCAGTACACGATTCCTTTCGGCCAGGGCGTGTCCGTCAACGCGATGCAGGCGGCCTCCGTCTACTCGACGATCGCCAATGGCGGTGTCCGCGTCGAACCCACCCTGGTGCGCGGCACGAAGGGGCCCGACGGACGCTTCACTCCCGCCCCGAAGCCCGGGAAGAAGCGGGTCGTGAGCGCGAAGACGGCGAAGACGCTGGCCCGGATGCTGGAGTCGGTCGTGGACGACGAGGAAGGCACCGGAACCAAGGCGCGCATCCCCGGCTACCGGGTCGCGGGCAAGACGGGCACGGCCAACCGCGTGGATCCGGCCACCGGCAAGTACCGCGGCTACACCTCGTCGTTCGCCGGATTCGCGCCCGCCGACCAGCCGCGGATCACCGTGTACTGCGCCATCCAGAACGCCACCAAGGGCAACTACTTCGGCGGCCAGATCTGCGGACCCGTCTACAAGCAGGTCATGGAGTTCGCCCTGAAGACCCTCCAGGTCCCGCCGACCGGGGCACCGGCCGCCAAGCTCCCGGTCACCTTCACGCCCTGAACAGCCCCGAGCAGCCAGGAACCACCTCGTGACAACGATCACCCCCGATCCCGGGAACCAAGGACCGTCCGCCGCCTCGCTTCGCTCCGAGGCGGGTGGGCCCGGTACGCTCACCGCCGTGCCACACGCTGATCAGTCCCAAACCACCCAGAAGGGCGCACCCGTGACATATCCCGGGCCGCCCAGGCCGGTCCAGGTCTCCGCCACACCCCTCGCGGAGCTCGCCGGCCAGCTGGGTGCCGCAAGGCCGGGTCAGGACGCGGAGGTCACGGGCATCACCCACGACTCGCGCGCCGTCCGTCCCGGCGATCTGTACGCCGCTCTGCCGGGCGCCCGGCTGCACGGCGCCGACTTCGTCACCCAGGCCGCGGGCCTCGGCGCGGTCGCCGTGCTCACCGACCCGACCGGCGCCGAACGCGCCGCCGCCACGGGCCTGCCCGTGCTGGTCGTGGACGACCCGCGCGGACAGATGGGCGAACTGGCGGCCACGATCTACGGTCACCCCGGCCGCGATCTGCTCCAGATCGGCATCACCGGCACCTCCGGCAAGACCACCACCGCCTATCTCGTCGAGGGCGGCCTGAAGACGGTCAGGTCCACCGGTCTGATCGGCACGGTCGAGATGCGCATCGGCGACGAGCGCATCAAGTCCGAGCGCACCACCCCCGAAGCCACCGACCTCCAGGCACTCTTCGCCGTCATGCGCGAACGCGGTGTCGAAGCGGTCGCCATGGAGGTCTCCAGCCACGCGCTGGTCCTCGGCCGGGTCGACGGCTGCGTCTTCGACATCGCCGTCTTCAACAACCTCAGCCCGGAACACATGGAGTTCCACTCCGACATGGAGGACTACTTCCGGGCCAAGGCGCAGCTGTTCACGCCGAAACGCAGCCGACTCGGCGTCGTCAACCTCGACGACGAGTACGGCCGCCGGCTCACCAAGGAAGCCACGGTCCCCGTCGTCACCTTCTCCGCCGAGGGCCACCCCGACGCCGACTGGCGCGCCGAGGACGTCCAGGTCGGGCCCATGGACTCGACGTTCACCGTCGTCGGCCCGAAGGGCGAGCGGATCAGCGCCCGCTCGCCGCTCGCCGGCCCGTTCAACGTGGCCAACACCCTCGCCGCGATCGTCTCCCTGGCCGTCGCGGGCCTCGACCCGCAGTCCGCCGCAGACGGCATCGCCGCCGTCCCCGGGGTCCCCGGCCGCCTGGAGCGGGTGGACGCGGGCCAGCCCTATCTCGCGGTCGTCGACTACGCCCACAAGACCGACGCCGTCGAATCGGTCCTGCGGGCCCTGCGCAAGGTCACCGAGGGCAAGCTGCACATCGTGCTCGGCTGCGGCGGTGACCGGGACAGGACCAAGCGCGAGCCGATGGGCGCCGCCGCGGCCCGCCTCGCCGACACCGCCGTACTCACCTCCGACAACCCCCGCTCCGAGGACCCCCTCGCGATCCTCGCGACCATGCTCCAGGGCGCGGCGTCGGTGCCGGCGCACGAGCGCGGCGAGGTGCAGGTCTTCGAGGACCGGGCCGCCGCCATCGCCGCCGCCGTCGCCCGGGCCGAACCCGGGGACACCGTGCTGGTCGCGGGCAAGGGCCATGAGCAGGGCCAGGACATCGCCGGGGTGGTGCGTCCCTTCGACGACCGCCAGGTGCTTCGCGAAGCTATCCAGAAGACCCAGGGATGAACTTGTGATCGCCCTCTCTCTCGCCGAGATCGCAGAAGTCGTCGGCGGGCAGACGTACGACATACCGGATCCGTCGGTACGGGTCACCGGACCGGTCGTCCGGGACTCCCGTGAGGCGGGGCCCGGCAGCCTCTTCGTCGCGTTCGTCGGTGAGCGCGTCGACGGCCATGACTTCGCGGCGCAGGTCGTCGAGGCGGGCGCGGTGGCCGTACTGGCCTCGCGGCCCGTCGGCGTGCCCGCGATCGTCGTGGACGACGTCCAGGCGGCCCTCGGTGCCCTCGCCCGGCACGTCGTCCGGAAGCTCGGCACCCCCCTCGTGGCGCTGACCGGCTCCGCGGGCAAGACCAGCACCAAGGACCTGATCGCCCAGGTGCTCCGGCGCAAGGCGCCGACGGTGTTCACGCCCGGCTCGCTCAACAACGAGATCGGGCTGCCGCTGACCGCCCTGTCGGCCACCGAGGAGACCAGGTTCCTCGTGCTGGAGATGGGCGCCCGGGGCATCGGCCACATCCGCTATCTCACCGAGCTCACGCCCCCGAAGATCGGCCTCGTGCTCAACGTCGGCACCGCCCACATCGGCGAGTTCGGCGGCCGGGAGCAGATCGCGCAGGCCAAGGGCGAACTCGTGGAAGCTCTTCCGGAGGACGGGGCCGCGATCCTCAACGCGGACGACCCCTTGGTACGGGCCATGGCCTCCCGTACGAAGGCGAAGGTGATCCTTTTCGGAGAGTCCGGCGAAGCGGACGTACGCGCCGAGAACGTGCGACTCACGGACAGCGGACAGCCTGCCTTCATGCTTCACACACCCTCCGGTGCAAGCGAAGTGACCATGCGCCTGTACGGTGAGCACCACGTGTCGAACGCGCTCGCCGCGGCCGCCGTCGCCCACGAGCTGGGCATGTCCGCGCAAGAGATCGCCACCGCGCTCTCCGAGGCGGGCTCCCTCTCCCGCTGGCGTATGGAGGTCACCGAGCGCCCGGACGGCGTGACCATCGTCAACGACGCCTACAACGCGAACCCCGAGTCCATGCGAGCCGCCCTGCGCGCGCTCGCGGCGATGGGCAAGGGGCGGCGGACCTGGGCGGTGCTCGGCAAGATGGCCGAGCTCGGGGACGAGGCGCTCGCCGAGCACGACGCGGTCGGACGGCTCGCCGTCCGGCTCAACGTCAGCAAGCTCGTCGCGGTCGGGGGCAGGGAAGCGTCCTGGCTGCAACTGGGCGCATATAACGAGGGTTCGTGGGGTGAGGAGTCGGTGCACGTGTCCGACGCACAGGCGGCGGTCGACCTGTTGCGCAGCGAGTTGCGCCCGGGGGACGTCGTACTCGTGAAGGCGTCCCGGTCGGTCGGCCTTGAGAGCGTGGCGCAGGCGCTCGTCGAGACCGGTGCCGAGGGTGAGGTTGCCGCCCGATGATGAAGCAGATCCTGTTCGCAGGAGTCATTGGCCTCTTCCTGACGCTGATCGGCACCCCGCTGCTGATCAAACTCCTCGCCCGCAAGGGCTACGGCCAGTACATCCGCGACGACGGTCCGCGCACGCACGGCAGCAAGCGCGGTACGCCGACCATGGGTGGTATCGCCTTCATCCTGGCGACTGTCGCCGCGTACTTCCTGTCGAAGCTCATCACGGGCAAGCCGCCGACCTACTCCGGTGTGCTGGTGCTCGGCCTGATGGTCGGCATGGGCCTGGTCGGTTTCCTCGACGACTACATCAAGATCGTCAAGAGGCGTTCGCTGGGTCTGCGGGCCAAGGCGAAGATGGCCGGACAGCTGCTCGGCGGTATCGCCTTCGCCGTGCTCTCCCTGCAGTTCGCGGATGCCCGCGGCAACACCCCGGCCTCCACGAAGCTTTCGTTCATCACGGACTTCGGCTGGACGATCGGTCCGGTGCTGTTCGTAGTGTGGGCACTGTTCATGATCCTCGCGATGTCGAACGGCGTGAACCTCACCGACGGCCTCGACGGACTCGCGACCGGCGCCTCGGTGCTGGTCTTCGGCGCCTACACCTTCATCGGCGTGTGGCAGTACCAGGAGTCCTGCGCCAACGCGCAGACCCTGACCAATCCGAACGCCTGTTACGAGGTCCGCGACCCACTCGACCTCGCCGTGGTCTCCGCCGCGCTGATGGGCGCCTGCCTCGGCTTCCTGTGGTGGAACACCTCGCCGGCCAAGATCTTCATGGGTGACACCGGTTCGCTGGCGCTCGGCGGTGTGCTCGCCGGCCTCGCGATCTGCTCCCGCACCGAGCTGCTGCTCGCCATCCTCGGCGGCCTGTTCGTCCTGATCACCATGTCGGTGGTCATCCAGGTCGGCTCGTTCCGGCTCACCGGGAAGCGCGTCTTCCGGATGGCGCCACTCCAGCACCACTTCGAACTCAAGGGCTGGTCCGAAGTCCTTGTGGTGGTCCGCTTCTGGATCATCCAGGGCATCTGTGTGATCGTCGGACTGGGCCTCTTCTACGCGGGATGGGCAGCGGAAAAGTGACCTCCTCGGAGCCTCTCGACTGGCAGGGCAAGCACGTCACCGTCGCCGGGCTCGGCGTCTCCGGCATCCCGGCGGCCAAGGTGCTGCACGGCCTGGGGGCGCGGGTCACCGTCGTCAACGACGGCGACGACGCACGCGCGCGTGAACAGGCCGCGGAACTGGAGGCACTGGGCATCACGGTGCGCCTCGGTGACGGCTCCACCCTGCCCGAGGGCACCGGACTCGTCGTCACCGCGCCCGGATGGAAGCCGGACAAGCCCCTGTTCACGGCGGCCCGCGCGGCCGGCCTGGAGATCTGGGGCGACGTCGAACTGGCCTGGCGGCTGCGCGGCCCCGACGCCGCGCCCTGGCTCGCCGTCACCGGCACCAACGGCAAGACGACGACCGTGCAGATGCTCGCGTCGATCCTGAAGGCGGCGGGCCTGCGCACGGCCGCCGTCGGCAACATCGGCGTCTCCCTGCTGGACGCGGTCCTCGGCGACGAGGAGTACGACGTCCTCGCGGTCGAACTCTCCAGCTACCAGCTCCACTGGGCGCCCTCCCTGCGCGCCCACTCCGCCGCCGTCCTCAACCTCGCCCCCGACCACCTCGACTGGCACGGCTCCATGGAGGCGTACGCCGCCGACAAGGGCCGTATCTACGAGGGTAATCGCGTCGCCTGTGTCTACAACGTCGCCGACAAGGCGACCGAGGACCTGGTGCGCGAGGCGGATGTCGAGGAGGGCTGCCGGGCCATCGGCTTCACGCTCGGCACCCCGGGCCCGTCCCAACTCGGCGTCGTGGAGGGCATCCTGGTCGACCGCGCCTTCGTGGAGAACCGGCAGAAGAACGCCCAGGAGCTCGCCGAGGTCTCCGACGTCAACCCGCCGGCCCCGCACAACATCGCCAACGCCCTTGCGGCGGCGGCCCTCGCGCGCGCCTTCGGGGTGCCCGCCAAAGCCGTACGCGACGGCCTCAGGGCCTTCACCCCGGACGCCCACCGCATCGCGCATGTGGCGGACGTGGACGGCGTCGCGTACATCGACGACTCCAAGGCCACCAACACCCACGCCGCGGAAGCCTCGTTGGCGGCCTACGAGTCGATCGTGTGGATCGCGGGCGGCCTTGCGAAGGGTGCCACCTTCGACGAGCTGGTCGCCAAGTCGGCAAAGCGACTTCGCGGGGTCGTCCTGATCGGCGCCGACCGGGCGCTGATCCGCGAAGCCCTCGCGCGACACGCCCCGGAAGTACCGGTCGTGGACCTCGACCGGACCGACACTGGGGCGATGCTCGCGGCTGTCCAGGAGGCCCGGCGGCTCTCGACCGCGGGCGACACGGTGCTGCTGGCCCCGGCCTGCGCCTCGATGGACATGTTCGCCAACTACAACAAGCGCGGTGACGCGTTCGCGGAGGCGGTCCGCGAACTCGGAGCCGGCGCCTGACGGCGGGTCTCGGCTACTTAGGGTGCTTCGGGACCCTTGGAGGGACGGGTGACTCGGATGTGGCTCGGGTTGGGTGGGTGCGTGCGAGGAGCCGGTGATGTCCAGTAGCCGTACGGGCCGCCCCCCGGCCCAGCGAGCCGGCCGCAGCCCAGCCGCACCCCGGCCCCCGCGCGAGAATCCCCTCCTGCGGCTCTACACACGCGCGAAGAAGGCCTGGGACCGGCCGCTGACCGCGTACTACCTGATCCTCGGCGGCAGTCTGCTGATCACCGTGCTCGGTCTGGTGATGGTCTACTCGGCCTCCCAGATCAAGGCGCTGCAGATGTCGCTGCCCGGCTCGTACTTCTTCCGCAAACAGCTGCTGGCCGCCCTCATCGGCGCCGGACTGCTCTTCGCCGCCTCCCGGATGCCGGTCAAACTGCACCGGGCGCTGGCCTACCCGATCATCGCGGGCGCCGTCTTCCTGATGGCGCTGGTGCAGGTGCCGGGGATAGGAGTCTCGGTCAACGGCAACCAGAACTGGATCTCCGTCGGCGGCCCCTTCCTGCTCCAGCCCAGCGAGTTCGGCAAGCTGGCGCTGGTGCTGTGGGGCGCGGACCTGCTGGCCCGCAAGCAGGACAAGAAGCTGCTGACCCAGTGGAAGCACATGCTGGTACCGCTGGTCCCGGTCGCCTTCATGCTGCTCGGGCTGATCATGCTCGGCGGCGACATGGGTACGGCGATCATCCTGACGGCGATCCTGTTCGGCCTGCTGTGGCTGGCGGGAGCCCCGACCCGGCTGTTCGCCGGGGTGCTCGCGATCGCCGGTCTGATCGGCCTGATCCTGATCAAGACCAGCCCGAACCGTATGACCCGCCTCCAGTGCATCGGCGCCACCGACCCCGGCCCGGGTGACGCCTGCTGGCAGGCCGTGCACGGGATCTACGCCCTCGCGTCCGGCGGAATCTTCGGATCCGGGCTCGGTGCGAGCGTGGAGAAATGGGGGCAACTCCCCGAAGCCCACACCGACTTCATCTTCGCCGTCACCGGTGAGGAACTGGGCCTGGCGGGGACGCTGTCGGTGCTCGCCCTCTTCGCGGCTCTAGGCTATGCGGGTATCCGCGTGGCCGGACGCACGGAGGACCCCTTCGTGAGGTATGCCGCGGGAGGTGTGACCACCTGGATCACCGCGCAGGCGGTGATCAACATCGGTGCGGTGCTCGGTCTGCTGCCGATCGCCGGTGTCCCCCTCCCGCTGTTCTCCTACGGAGGGTCCGCCCTGCTGCCGACCATGTTCGCCATCGGGCTGCTGATCGCCTTCGCACGCGACGAGCCCGCTGCGCGGGCGGCGCTTTCGATGCGGCAACCCCGCTTTGGTAGAAAACGGGGGGCTGGGGGCTCTGCTGCCACCAGGGAGCCTCGGAGATGGAACACGATGCGACGGCGTGCCTCGGTGGCGCGTTCGTCCGGAGAGCGGTGAATTTCGGTGCATGTCGTACTCGCCGGCGGAGGAACCGCGGGCCACATCGAGCCCGCGCTCGCCCTCGCGGACGCCCTGCGCAGGCAGGACCCGACCGTGGGGATCACGGCCCTGGGCACGGAGCGGGGTCTGGAGACCAAGCTCGTTCCGCAGCGCGGTTACGAGCTGGCGCTGATCCCGGCCGTACCGCTGCCGCGCAAGCCGACCCCCGAGCTGATCACCGTCCCGGGCCGGCTGCGCGGCACGATCAAGGCCGCCGAGCAGATCCTGGAACGCACCAAGGCGGACGCGGTCGTCGGCTTCGGCGGCTATGTGGCGCTGCCGGGCTACCTCGCCGCCAAGCGCCTCGGTGTGCCGATCGTGATTCACGAGGCCAACGCCCGCCCGGGCCTCGCCAACAAGATCGGTTCGCGGTACGCCGCCCGGGTCGCCGTCTCCACCCCGGACAGCAAGCTGCGGGACGCCCGCTACATCGGCATCCCGCTGCGCCGCTCCATCGCCACCCTGGACCGGGCCGCCATGCGCCCCGAGGCCCGCGCGATGTTCGGGCTCGACCCGAACCTGCCGACCCTGCTCGTCTCCGGCGGCTCGCAGGGCGCCCGGCGTCTCAACGAGGTCGTCCAGCAGGTCGCGCCCTGGCTCCAGCAGGCCGGGATCCAGATCCTGCACGCGGTCGGCCCGAAGAACGAACTGCCGCAGGTGCACCAGATGCCGGGAATGCCCCCATACATCCCGGTAAGTTACCTGGATCGGATGGACCTCGCGTACGCGGCGGCCGACATGATGCTCTGCCGCGCGGGCGCGATGACCGTCGCCGAACTCTCCGCCGTCGGGCTCCCGGCCGCCTATGTCCCGCTGCCCATCGGCAACGGCGAACAGCGGCTGAACGCCCAGCCGGTGGTCAAGGCCGGCGGCGGACTGCTGGTCGACGACGCGGAACTCACCCCCGAGTGGGTGCAGCACAACGTCCTGCCCGTGCTCGCCGACCCGCACCGGCTGTACGAGATGTCCCGCGCCGCCGGTGAGTTCGGCCGCCGGGACGCCGACGACCTGCTCGTCGGCATGGTGTACGAGGCGATCGCCTCGCAGCGACGCTAGGACCGTATGACGGAGGGCAGGAAGCGTGGCCGGATCGACGACCGCCGAGCGCGGTGAACGTCAGCAGGAGTCGTCCGGCCCGCCTCCCGCTCGGCGGGCGCGGCCTCCTCGGCTTCGTATGATCATCATCCTTGCCGTCGCGCTCGTGCTTCTCGGGGCAGGCGGCGTCTGGGCGTTGTACGGGTCGAGCTGGCTGCGCGTGGAGCGGGTGACGGTGTCGGGGACCCGGGTGCTGACGCCCGAGCAGGTGCGTGAGGCCGCCGATGTGCCGGTCGGATCGCCGTTGGTTTCCGTCGACACCGATGCCATCGAGGCGCGACTGAGGCGGAAACTGCCGCGAATTGACGTGGTGGACGTGGGCCGTTCCTGGCCGGATGGAATCGGGCTGAAAGTGACCGAGCGAACCCCGGTTCTGATTGTGCAAAAGGGCAAAAACTTCATCGAAGTGGACGATGAAGGTGTCCGATTCGCCACGGTTTCTGAGGCACCGAAAGGCGTTCCCGCACTGGAATTGACGCTCTCCCCGTCCAGCTCCGCCGCCGCGAGCCTGCGCCGCTTCGGCGAGGACCGGCTGGTGCGGGAGGCGGTCAAGGTCGCCGATGCCATTCCGGCCGCCGTCGCGCGGGACACCCGGACCGTCAAGGTCCGTTCCTACGACGACATCTCGCTGGAGTTGGCCGACGGCAGGACCGTCGACTGGGGCAGCGCCGAGAAGGGCGCGGCGAAGGCTCGCACACTCCTCGCTCTGATGAAAGCCTCGCCGGATGCCGGGCACTTCGATGTCGGGGTTCCCACCGCCCCTGCGTCATCGGGGAGTTGACGCACATCCGCGCAGGCCAGCACCCTGGTTGGGCACTGCTACGGCTGATCACATAGGGTGAAAAGAAAAACGGGAGGTTCGGCGTGTTCGTTGAACGGGCGCCACTTGTCGACTTAGTGTCCTGTTCAGAAGACTCCAAGGAACGGACACACTGGTAACCCTAAACTTCAGCGTTAGGGTTCGGGTCGGCGAAACGGACCGTCCCATTCGGCATCAGTCGTCGGATCGAGGCAGCAGTGCTTCTCCGGTTCGGCGACACGTAACTCGAGGCGAGAGGCCTTCGACGTGGCAGCACCGCAGAACTACCTCGCAGTCATCAAAGTCATCGGTGTCGGCGGCGGTGGTGTCAATGCCATCAACCGGATGATCGAGGTCGGTCTCAAGGGCGTCGAGTTCATCGCCATCAACACTGACGCACAGGCGCTGTTGATGAGCGACGCCGACGTCAAGCTCGACGTCGGCCGTGAACTCACCCGCGGACTCGGCGCCGGAGCCAACCCGGCCGTCGGCCGCAAGGCCGCCGAGGACCACCGCGAGGAGATCGAGGAGGTCCTCAAGGGGGCCGACATGGTCTTCGTGACGGCCGGTGAAGGCGGCGGCACCGGCACCGGCGGCGCGCCCGTCGTGGCCAACATCGCCCGCTCCCTGGGAGCCCTCACCATCGGCGTGGTCACCCGCCCGTTCACCTTCGAGGGACGGCGCCGCGCGAACCAGGCGGAGGACGGCATCGCCGAGCTCCGCGAAGAGGTCGACACCCTCATCGTCATCCCGAACGACCGACTGCTCTCCATCTCGGACCGCCAGGTCTCGGTGCTCGACGCCTTCAAGTCGGCCGACCAGGTCCTGCTCTCCGGTGTCCAGGGCATCACCGACCTCATCACCACGCCCGGTCTGATCAACCTCGACTTCGCCGACGTCAAGTCGGTCATGTCCGAGGCCGGTTCGGCCCTCATGGGCATCGGCTCGGCCCGCGGCGACGACCGTGCGGTGGCCGCGGCCGAGATGGCGATCTCCTCGCCGCTGCTGGAGGCGTCCATCGACGGCGCCCGCGGCGTCCTCCTCTCCATCTCCGGCGGCTCCGACCTCGGTCTCTTCGAGATCAACGAGGCCGCCCAGCTGGTCAGCGAGGCCGCCCACCCCGAGGCCAACATCATCTTCGGCGCGGTCATCGACGACGCCCTCGGCGACGAGGTCCGGGTCACCGTGATCGCGGCCGGCTTCGACGGCGGCCAGCCGCCGTCCAAGCGGGACAACATCCTCGGATCGTCCTCGGCCAAGCGCGAGGAGCCCACTCCGGTACGGCAGACCGAGAGCCGTCCGTCCTTCGGCTCGCTCGGCAGTGTCACGCCGAAGGAGGAGCCGGCGCCCGCTCCCGAGCCGGCCGCCGACCTCCCGGTCGCCCCGCCGGTCCCGCCGTCCCGGTCCTACTCGGACAGCGCGGCCGAGGAGCTGGACGTGCCGGACTTCCTGAAGTGATAGGACAGCGCGACACCGTGAACGGCGCGCACTTCGCCTTCACCGACAGGTGGGGCGGGGTGAGCGCCGTTCCGTACGAGGAGCTCAACCTCGGCGGGGCGGTCGGCGACGACCCCGGCGCCGTACGGACCAATCGCGAGCTGGCCGCCAAGTCGCTCGGGCTCGACGCCGACCGGGTTGTCTGGATGAACCAGGTGCACGGCAACGACGTCGTGGTGGTCGACCGGCCCTGGGGGGAACACTCGGTGCCGCGGGTCGACGCGGTCGTCACCGCCGACCGGGGGCTCGCCCTCGCCGTCCTCACCGCCGACTGCACGCCCGTCCTGCTCGCCGACCCCGTCGCCGGCGTCGTCGCCGCGGCCCACGCCGGCCGGCCCGGGATGGTCGCCGGAGTCGTCCCCGCCGCGCTGCGCGCGATGATGGAACTGGGCGCCGAGCCGTCCCGGATCGTCGCCCGCACCGGGCCCGCCGTCTGCGGCCGGTGCTACGAGGTGCCGGAGGAGATGCGGGCCGAGGTGTCCGCCGTCGAGCCGGCGGCGTACGCCGAGACGAGCTGGGGTACGCCCGCGGTCGACGTGACCGCCGGAGTGCACGCGCAGCTCGACCGGCTCGGGGTGCGCGACCGGGAGCAGTCGCCGGTGTGCACCCGGGAGTCGGGCGACCACTTCTCGTACCGCCGCGACCGGACCACGGGCCGGCTCGCGGGCTATGTCTGGCTGGACTGATGGGGCATGACGGAACGTAAGGACGAACTCGCCGGAAACCTGGCGAAAGTGGAGGAGCGCATCGCCACGGCATGCGCGGCCGCCGGCCGTAAGCGCGAGGAGGTGGCCCTGATCGTGGTCACCAAGACCTACCCCGCGAGCGATGTGCGGATCCTGTCGGAACTCGGTGTGCGCCATGTCGCCGAGAACAAGGACCAGGACGCGGCGCCGAAGGCCGCGGAGTGCTCCGATCTGCCCCTTGCTTGGCACTTTGTCGGTCAGCTTCAGACCAACAAGGTGCGATCCGTGGTCGGTTACGCGGATCTCGTGCAGTCCGTCGACCGTTCCAAGCTGGTGACGGCTCTCTCCAAGGAGGCCGTACGGGCGGAGCGCGAGGTGGGCTGTCTCATCCAGGTCGCGCTGGACGCCGGTGAGCGGGAGCGAGGGGAGCGCGGTGGTGTGGCGCCGGGCGGCGTCGAGGAGTTGGCCGACCTGATCGCCGGCGCTCCGGGACTGCGGCTCGACGGATTGATGACAGTCGCACCCTTGACCGGAGAGTACGCGGGACGTGAACTTGCGGCGTTCGAGCGGTTGATGGATTTGTCGACCGACCTGCGCCGAGCCCATCCGGCTGCGAACATGGTCTCGGCAGGAATGAGTGCGGACCTCGAACAGGCCGTGGCGGCCGGAGCGACACATGTGCGCGTCGGCACCGCGGTACTCGGAGTCCGCCCGAGGCTCGGGTAACGTCGCCAGGAAGTCGGACCACAGCAGAAAATATGGTCATTACCGCTGAATAGCGGGCGTAACGACCTCGTGGATCGCGGGCACTTGGCAGTCGTCAGCCGATCCACCACAGAGCGGAGGACTCAGAGCATGGCCGGCGCGATGCGCAAGATGGCGGTCTACCTCGGCCTCGTGGAGGACGATGGGTACGACGGCCGCGGTTTCGACCCCGACGACGACTTCGAACCCGAACTCGACCCCGAGCCCGAGCGGGACCACCGACGGCACGAGCCGTCCCACCAGTCGCACGGTTCACATCAGTCCCAAAGGGACGAATCGGTACGAGTGGTGCAGCCGTCGGTGCCGCGCGACCCGGTGCCCCGCGCCGCTTCGCTCGCCGCGGAATCCGGGCGCCCGGCGCGCATCGCGCCCGTGGCATCCATCACACAAGAACGTCAAAGCCTAGAGAAGAACGCGCCGGTGATCATGCCCAAGGTCGTGTCGGAACGAGAGCCGTACCGGATCACCACGCTTCACCCGCGGACCTACAACGAAGCCCGTACCATCGGGGAACACTTCCGTGAGGGCACGCCGGTGATCATGAATCTGACTGAGATGGATGACACAGACGCCAAGCGACTTGTCGACTTTGCGGCCGGTTTGGTGTTTGGTCTTCACGGCAGCATCGAGCGGGTGACGCAGAAGGTGTTCCTGTTGTCGCCTGCTAACGTCGATGTCACGGCGGAGGACAAGGCCCGCATCGCAGAGGGCGGGTTCTTCAACCAGAGCTGAGACGCACAACCGGAAATGCAGTACAGAGCAACACAACGCAGTACCGCAGCAGCACGGAACATGGGGAGAGGGAAGCAAGGGTCATGAGCGTGGTCCTGGATGTCGTCTACATCGCGCTGATGTGCTTCCTCATCGTGCTGATCTTCCGGTTGGTCATGGACTATGTCTTCCAGTTCGCCCGCTCGTGGCAACCCGGCAAGGCGATGGTGGTCGTTCTGGAGGCCACCTACACTGTCACTGATCCACCGCTCAAGCTTCTGCGGCGGTTCATTCCGCCGCTGCGTCTCGGGGGCGTGGCGCTCGACCTGTCCTTCTTCGTACTGATGATCATCGTCTACATCCTGATCTCGATCGTGAGCCGGCTGTGAGCGATGTGAACTACCGTCTTGCCGAATGCCGACGACTACGTTGAGGTGAAGAGATGCCGTTGACCCCCGAGGACGTGCGGAACAAGCAGTTCACGACCGTCCGCCTCCGAGAAGGCTATGACGAGGACGAGGTCGATGCCTTCCTCGATGAGGTCGAAGCCGAACTGACCCGCCTGCTCCGCGAGAACGAGGACCTGCGCGCCAAGCTGGCCGCGGCCACGCGCGCTGCTGCCCAGAACCAGCAGAACATGCGCAAGCCTCCGGAGCAGCCGCAGGACCAGCAGCAGGGTATGCCCCAGCAGGGTGGTATGCCTCAGCAGGGTGGTATGCCTCAGCAGGGCATGCGGGGCCCGGGCGCCCCGGTGCCGGCCGGCATATCGGGCCCGCCGCAGCAGCAGATGGGTGGCCCCATGGGTGGCCCGCCCCAGCTGCCGAGCGGTGCCCCGCAGCTGCCCGCCGGTCCCGGCGGTCAGGGTGGCCCGCAGGGTCCCGGTCCGATGGGCCAGGGTCCCGGTCCGATGGGTCAGCCCCCGATGCAGCAGCAGATGGGCGGTCCGATGGGCGGCCCCATGGGCGGTCCGATGGGCGGTCCGATGGGCGGCCCCGGTCAGGGCCCCGGTGGCGACAGCGCCGCCCGTGTCCTCTCGCTGGCCCAGCAGACCGCCGACCAGGCGATCGCCGAGGCCCGCTCCGAGGCCAACAAGATCGTCGGCGAGGCGCGTTCGCGTGCCGAGGGTCTTGAGCGCGACGCTCGTGCCAAGGCCGACGCCCTTGAGCGGGACGCGCAGGAGAAGCACCGCGTCGCGATGGGCTCCCTGGAGTCCGCTCGCGCCACGCTGGAGCGCAAGGTCGAGGACCTGCGCGGCTTCGAGCGCGAGTACCGCACGCGTCTGAAGTCCTACCTGGAGTCGCAGCTGCGTCAGCTGGAGACCCAGGCCGACGACTCGCTGGCCCCGCCGCGCACCCCGGCCACCGCCTCGCTGCCGCCGTCCCCGGCGCCGTCGATGGCTCCCGCCGGTGCCGGTGCCCCGTCGTACGGCGGCAACCAGGGCATGGGCGGCGGCCCGGGTCAGGCCGGCCCCTCCTACGGCGGTCAGCAGCAGATGTCCCCGGCGATGACCCAGCCGATGGCGCCGGTGCGTCCGCAGGGTCCGTCCCCGATGGGTCAGGCTCCCTCGCCGATGCGCGGGTTCCTGATCGACGAGGACGACAACTGACAGCGAGTAGTACGCCGTAGGCGTCGGCAGCGTTCAGGGCGGGGCCCCGGAATTCGATCCGGGGCCCCGCCCTTTTTACGCGTGTTGACGGAGGTGTTCGTCACTGTGGGACGACGGTGGGACGACGAAGGCCCGGCCCCCTCGCTCGGGGAGACCGGGCCCTCGGGCTGCCGGGGTTACGCCTTGCGCAGGCGGAACGTCAGGGACAGGCCCTCGTCGGTGAACGGGGTGCCGTAGCTGTCGTCCGCCTCGCCCTGGGCGAAGTCGGTGGCCAGGACCTCGTCGGCGATGAGCTCCGTGTGCTCTGACAGGGCCGCGATCGTCGCCGGGTCCGTCGCCGTCCAGCGCAGCGCGATGCGGTCGGCCACGTCGAGGCCGCTGTTCTTGCGGGCCTCCTGGATCAGGCGGATCGCGTCCCGGGCCAGGCCCGCGCGGCGCAGCTCCTCGGTGATCTCCAGGTCCAGGGCGACCGTGGCGCCCGAGTCGGACGCCACCGACCAGCCCTCGCGCGGGGTCTCGGTGATGATCACCTCGTCCGGGGCGAGGGTGATCGTCTCACCGTCGACCTCGACCGACGCCGTGCCCTCGCGCAGCGCCAGGGACAGCGCGGCCGCGTCGGCGTTCGCGACGGCCTTCGCGACGTCCTGGACGCGCTTGCCGAACCGCTTGCCCAGGGCGCGGAAGTTGGCCTTGGCGGTGGTGTCCACCAGACTGCCGCCGACCTCGGAGAGGGACGCCAGCGACTCGACGTTCAGCTCCTCGGTGATCTGCGTGTGCAGCTCGGGGTTGAGGGAGCCGAAGCCGGTCGCCGCGACCAGCGCGCGCCTCAGCGGCTGGCGGGTCTTCACGCCCGACTCCGCGCGCGTGGCGCGGCCGAGCTCCACGAGCCGGCGGACCAGGACCATCTGCTTCGACAGCTCCGGGTCGATCGCCGTCAGGTCCGCCTCCGGCCAGGACGCCAGGTGCACGGATTCCGGGGCGCCGGGGGTGACCGGGACGATCAGGTCCTGCCAGACCCGCTCGGTGATGAACGGGGTCAGCGGGGCCATCAGCTTGGTGACCGTCTCGACGACCTCGTGCAGGGTGCGCAGCGCCGCCTTGTCGCCCTGCCAGAAGCGGCGACGGGAGCGGCGGACGTACCAGTTGGACAGGTCGTCGACGAACGCCGAGAGCAGCTTGCCGGCGCGCTGGGTGTCGTACGCCTCCAGGGACTGGGTCACCTGGTCGGTCAGCGCGTGCAGTTCGGACAGCAGCCAGCGGTCCAGGACCGGGCGGTCGGCCGGGGCCGGGTCGGCCGCGGAGGGCGCCCAGTTCGACGTACGGGCGTACAGGGCCTGGAAGGCGACCGTGTTCCAGTACGTGAGGAGCGTCTTGCGGACGACCTCCTGGATGGTGCCGTGGCCCACGCGGCGGGCCGCCCACGGGGAGCCGCCGGCCGCCATGAACCAGCGGACCGCGTCCGCGCCGTGCTGGTCCATCAGCGGGATCGGCTGCAGGATGTTGCCCAGGTGCTTGGACATCTTGCGGCCGTCCTCGGCGAGGATGTGGCCGAGGCAGACCACGTTCTCGTACGACGACTTGTCGAAGACCAGCGTGCCGACCGCCATCAGCGTGTAGAACCAGCCGCGGGTCTGGTCGATGGCCTCGCTGATGAACTGCGCGGGGTAGCGGCTCTCGAAGAGCTCCTTGTTCTTGTACGGGTAGCCCCACTGCGCGAAGGGCATCGAACCCGAGTCGTACCAGGCGTCGATGACCTCCGGCACGCGCGTGGCCGTCTTGGCGCACTGCGGGCAGCCGAAGGTGACGTCGTCGATGAACGGGCGGTGCGGGTCGAGGTCCGACTGGTCCGTGCCGGTCAGCTCGGTGAGCTCCGCGCGGGAGCCGACGACCGTGAGGTGGTCGTCCTCGCAGCGCCAGATCGGCAGCGGGGTGCCCCAGTAGCGGTTGCGGGACAGCGCCCAGTCGATGTTGTTCTGCAGCCAGTCACCGAAGCGGCCGTGCTTGACCGTCTCCGGGAACCAGTTGGTGTTCTCGTTCTCCTGGAGGAGGCGGTCCTTGACGGCGGTGGTGCGGATGTACCAGGACGGCTGCGCGTAGTAGAGGAGCGCGGTGTGGCAGCGCCAGCAGTGCGGGTAGCTGTGCTCGTACGGGATGTGCTTGAACAGGAGGTCGCGCTGCTGGAGGTCCTCGGTGAGCTTTTCGTCCGCCTTCTTGAAGAAGACGCCGCCGACCAGGGGGACGTCCTCCTCGAAGGTGCCGTCCGGGCGGACGGGGTTGACGACCGGCAGACCGTAGGAACGGCAGACCTTGAGGTCGTCCTCACCGAAGGCGGGGGACTGGTGGACCAGACCCGTACCGTCCTCGGTGGTGACGTAGTCGGCGTTGACCACGTAGTGGGTTGCGCCGTCAGTCTCCGGGAACTCGACCAGCTCGAAGGGGCGTTGGTAGGTCCAGCGCTCCATCTCGGCACCGGTGAAGGACTGGCCGGTGGTCTCCCAGCCCTCGCCGAGTGCCTTGGCGACCAGCGGCTCGGCGACGACGAGCTTCTCCTCGCCGTTGGTCGCGACGACGTAGGTGACCTCGGGATGGGCGGCGACCGCGGTGTTGGAGACCAGCGTCCAGGGCGTCGTCGTCCAGACCAGGAGCGCGGCCTGGCCGGCCAGCGGACCGGAGGTGAGCGGGAAACGGACGTACACGGACGGGTCGACGACCGTCTCGTAGCCCTGCGCCAGTTCGTGGTCGGACAGGCCGGTGCCGCAGCGCGGGCACCAGGGGGCGACGCGGTGGTCCTGGACCAGCAGGCCCTTGTTGAAGATCTCCTTCAGCGACCACCAGACGGACTCGATGTACTCGGGGTCCATCGTGACGTAGGCCTCTTCGAGGTCGACCCAGTAGCCCATGCGGGTCGTCAGCTCGGAGAAGGCGTCGGTGTGCCGCAGCACGGACTCACGGCACTTGGCGTTGAACTCGGCGATGCCGTACGCCTCGATGTCCTTCTTGCCGCTGAAGCCGAGCTCCTTCTCGACCGCCAGCTCCACCGGGAGGCCATGGCAGTCCCAGCCCGCCTTGCGGGCCACGTGATAGCCGCGCATGGTGCGGAAGCGGGGGAAGACGTCCTTGAAGACGCGGGCCTCGATGTGGTGGGCGCCGGGCATGCCGTTGGCGGTGGGCGGGCCCTCGTAGAACACCCACTCCGGGCGGCCCTCGGACTGCTCCAGGCTCTTGGCGAAGATCTTGTGCTCGCGCCAGAAATCGAGCACGGCGTGCTCAAGGGCGGGCAGGTCGACCTGGGCGGGCACCTGGCGGTACGTCGGCGTTGTCATCTGCGAGCTTCCTCCGGCGGACTTGCTGCCTTCCGTCCGGAGGGACGAGAGCTACGTCTTTCGTTACGCCGTTTTCGGCGCGCTCCCGCGGTACCACCCTCCTTGGCCCGCCGACGCTCCGTGTGCCTCGGTGAGCCCCCTCATTGGGGTCGCGATGCCGGGTCTACTGGCCCTTGCGGGGCGTTCTTCCGGCGGCTCCGGGGTGATCTTCACCGCGCGCTCGCCCCCGGGCTCCCACCGTCCCCGGGTCGCTCTGGGCTGCGTACGCCGCTACTCGTCCCCATCCACGCTTCTCGCTCCGCCCAGTGTACGGCGCCGCGGGGACAGCGGCCGACCGGTTTTTCCGGCGTCCTGGGGCGAGGGCCGGGGGTGGCCTGCGGTGACCCGAATGGCGCGGTACGGGTGTTCGGATTCTGGGACGCCCGGCCCGGCGGATTACCCGGCGGGGAGCTGGGCAATACGCATGCAGGTCGGCCGCGCGGCATCCGCGAGGCGGCGAATCGGGCGGTGTGCCCCATTGCCGCGGGACTCAAGTCGATTTATCGTCCCAGCACGATTCGCGAGCAAGATCACAATATGTGAAGGGGCCGCGGCCATGGTGGCGAAGAAGACCGCCGTACAGCAGTCGGCGTCCGGCAGGTCCACAAAAGCCTCCGGTGGTGCGGCCAAGGATCCGAGCGGGAAGAAGAGCACGCATGGGGGGTCCGCCGGGCGGTCCGGGGAGGCCCCCAAGCCGGTGAAGACGGTGCGCGGGGACGGCACCGACGCCGGGAAGACGAGGGTGGCGAAGAAGGCGGTCGCAGAGAAGACCGTCGCGAAGAAGGCGGCCGCGAAGAAGGCCGCTGCCAGGAAGGCGACGGCTTCGGAAGCGGCTCCTGCGAAGAAGGCGGCCGAGGAGGAGGCGGCGGGGAGACCGGCGGCCAGGAAGTCGGCCGGGAAGAAGGCGGCCGCCAAGAAGGCCGTAGCGAAGAAGACCGTGGCGAAGAAGACCGTAGCGAAGAAGGCCGCGGCCGAGGAGGCCGTGGCCAAGAAGGCACCGGCCAAGAAGGCACCGGCCAAGAAAGCACCGGCCAGGAGAGCCGTGGCCGAGAAGAGCACCTCCAAGAAGAGCGCGGCCAAGAAAAGTACGGCCAAGAAGGCGGGCGCGGCCGAGGCCGCGGAGCAGACGGGAGCCACGACAGTGGTTGCGAAGAAGACTCCTGGCACGGCCACGGCGGCGAAGACCGCCGTTCCCAAGGCACGTCTCGCCGCGGCGGTGGAGCCGGGCGAGCTCGCGGTGCGCCCCGGTGAGGACCCCTGGACCCCCGAGGAGGTCGAGGAGGCGCGCGCCGAGCTGCTCTCCGAGGGGGAGCGGCTCAGGAACGAGCTCACCTCCTCCGAGCAGGCGCTCGCCGGTCTGATGCGTGACTCGGGGGACGGTGCCGGCGACGACCAGGCCGACACCGGAACGAAGAACATCACGCGGGAGCAACAGCTGGCGCTCGCCGCCAACGCGCGGGAGATGCTGACCCAGACCGAGCGCGCCCTGGAGCGGCTGGACGCGGGCACCTACGGTCTGTGCGAGAACTGCGGGAACCCGATCGGCAAGGCCCGTATGCAGGCCTTCCCGCGCGCGACCCTGTGCGTGGAGTGCAAGCAGAAGCAAGAACGCCGGTACTGAGGGCCGGTCGGGCGTGGCGTACCCTCGTCCTCAGTCAGGCACCTAGGCTGAGGGACTCACGTGGCAGAGGCGGAGCGCATCATCGGTACGCCGGATTCCCCGGACGGGGCTGAGGCCGAGCCGGAGCAGTCATCCAGTCCGCGGGGGCCGGAGGGCGGCGAGGCGCGGCCCAAGGGGAAGCGGCGGATCGCCGTGCTGTTCGCGGTCGCCGCCTTCGCGTACGCCCTCGACCTGATCAGCAAGATGATCGTGGTGGCCAAGCTGGAGCACCAGGAGCCCATCGAGGTCATCGGGGACTGGCTGAGGTTCGAGGCGCTCCGCAACGCCGGTGCGGCCTTCGGCTTCGGCGAGGCCTTCACCGTGATCTTCACGGTAATCGCGGCGGCAGTGATCGTGGTGATCATCCGGCTGGCCCGCAAGCTGTACAGCCTGCCCTGGGCGCTCGCGCTCGGCCTGCTGCTCGGCGGTGCGCTGGGCAATCTCACCGACCGGATCTTCCGCTCGCCCGGCGTCTTCGAGGGCGCGGTCGTGGACTTCATCGCGCCCAAGCACTTCGCGGTGTTCAACCTCGCCGACACGGCGATCGTGAGCGGCGGCATCCTGATCGTGCTGCTGTCGTTCAAGGGGCTCGACCCCGACGGCACCGTCCACAAGGACTGAGCGGGCGGTCGGGACTGTCTCACCCGTCCGGCATACTCGACGGGTGAGCACGATTCCCGAGATCCGAACCCTGCCCGTGCCCGACGGCCTGGAGGGCGAGCGCGTCGACGCCGCCATCTCCCGCATGTTCGGCTTCTCCCGTACCAAGGCCGCGGAGCTCGCCGCGGCGGGCAAGGTGCTCGTCGACGGCACGGTGGTCGGCAAGTCCGAGCGGGTGAGCGGCGGTGCCTGGCTTGAGGTCGAGATGCCGCAGGCGCCCGCGCCCGTGCAGGTGGTCGCCGAGCCGGTCGAGGGCATGGAGATCGTGCACGACGACGATGACGTGGTCGTGATCGTCAAGCCGGTCGGGGTCGCCGCGCATCCGTCGCCGGGCTGGACCGGGCCGACCGTGATCGGCGGGCTCGCGGCCGCCGGGTACCGGATCTCGACGTCCGGTGCCGCCGAGCGGCAGGGCATCGTGCACCGGCTCGACGTCGGTACGTCGGGGCTGATGGTCGTCGCCAAGTCCGAGCGCGCCTACACCTCGCTCAAGCGCCAGTTCAAGGAGCGCACGGTCGACAAGCGCTACCACACGCTGGTCCAGGGGCACCCCGATCCGACCAGCGGCACCATCGACGCGCCCATCGGCCGGCACCCCAACCACGACTACAAGTGGGCGGTCACGGCCGACGGCAAGCCGTCCGTGACGCATTACGACCTCATCGAGGCGTTCCGCGCGGCCTCCCTGCTCGATGTGAAGCTGGAGACCGGCCGCACCCACCAGATCCGCGTCCACATGGCCGCGCACCGCCACCCCTGCGTCGGCGACCTGACCTACGGCGCCGACCCGACCCTCGCCAAGCGCCTGCGGCTGACCCGGCAGTGGCTGCACGCCGTCCGGCTCGGCTTCGAGCACCCCGGTGACGGACAGTGGGTGGAGTTCTCCTGCGACTACCCGGAGGACCTTCAGCAGGCCCTGGACCAGGTGCGCGAGGAGACCTACGGATGACTTCCCCGTCGTACGCCGTGCGGGTCGCCGAGGAGGGCGCCGACCGTGAGGCCTGCTTCGCGGTGCGCCGCGAGGTCTTCGTCGTCGAGCAGGGTGTGCCCGAGGAGATCGAGTATGACGCCTACGACGCCGTGGCGGTGCATGTGCTGGCGGTGCGGGAGGACGGGGTGCCGCTCGGTGCCGGGCGGCTGTTGTACGGCGAGGCGGCGGCTTCGAAGGTCGACGGCGACCTGACCGTGGGCTCGCTCGGGCGGCTCGCGGTGGCCAAGGCGGCGCGTGGTCTGGGGGTCGGCGCGGCGCTGGTGCGGGCCATCGAGGACGCGGCACGCGCGCGTGGGCTCAGGGCGGTGGATCTGCATGCGCAGACGCAGGCGCTGGGCTTCTACGAGCGGTTGGGGTACGAGGCGTACGGGCCGGAGTTCCCCGACGCGGGGATACCGCATCGGGCCATGCGGCGCGCTGTGCAGCCGAGGGCGCCGAAGCGCCGGTGAGGGCAGGGGCGTGGCAGGCTTGAGGTCTGTCCTGTGGACGCCGATCCCCCCGGAGCGCTGACCGTGGATCAGTTGGCCCTGTTGTTCCTGCTGTTGCTCGGGGCCGTGGTGAGTGTCCCGGCGGGGGACCGGCTCGGGGTGCCGGCGCCGGTGCTCATGACCCTGCTCGGGATGGTGCTGGCCCTGCTCGACTTCGTGCCCGACGTCGAGGTGCCGCCCGAGCTGATCCTGCCGTTGCTGTTGCCGCCGTTGCTCTATGCCGCGGTGCGGCGGACCTCCTGGCGGCAGTTCGCCGCCAATCTGCGGCCGATCTTTCTGCTGGCCGTGGCGCTGGTGTTCGTGACGACCGTGTGCGTGGCCGTCGTGGCCAACGCGATCATTCCCGGGCTGCCGATCGCCGCCGCCGTCGCGCTCGGCGCGCTGGTCGCGCCGCCCGACCCCGTCGCCGCCACCGCCGTGGCCGGGCAGCTCGGGCTGCCGCGGCGGCTGGTGTCCATCCTGGAGGGGGAGGGGCTCTTCAACGACGTCACCGCGATCGTGCTCTACCACGTGGCCATCGCGGCCGTCGTCAGCGGGACATTCTCGTTCTGGCAGGCCGGACTCGATCTGGTGCTCTCCGCCGTCGTGGCGCTGATCGTCGGGCTCGTCCTGGGCTGGGGCGCGAACCGGCTGATGGACCTGCTCGGGGACGCGACGCTCCAGATCGGGCTGACGCTGCTGGTGCCGTACGCCGCGTATGTGCTGGCGGAGGAACTGCGCGGGTCCGGGGTGCTGGCCGTCCTGACCACCGCGCTGTTCCTCGCCGAGTACGCCACCGACGCGGACGATGTGATGACACGGCTCGCCGGGCACACCTTCTGGGAGGTCGTCGACACGCTCGTCACGGGCGTGGCCTTCGGGCTGATCGGTCTTGAGCTGCACAACGCCGTGCGCACGGCCTCCGGACGATGGGGCGAGCTGCTGGGGTGGGCGGCGGCGATCGTGGGCGTCGTGGTGTTCGTACGGCTGCTGTGGCTGCTGCCGGCCACCTGGCTGACCAAGCGGTTGCACGCCCGGCGGGACCATGACGAGGACATCCCGATGAGCTGGCGGGAGACCGTCGTGATGTGGTGGTCGGGGATGCGCGGGGTGGCCTCCGTGGCGCTGGCGCTGGCGATCCCCCTGACGGTGGACGACGGCTCCGCGTTCCCCGACCGGGACGAGATCGTGTTCATCGCGTTCGGCGTGATCATGGGGACGCTGGTGCTGCAGGGGCTGACCCTGCCGTGGCTGGTGAAGCGGCTCGGGGTGCGGACGGACACGGCACGGGAGAAGGAGTTCGAGAAGGCGCTCGCCGTACGGGCGGCGAAGGCCGCGAAGCGCAGGCTCCGGGAGATCGAGTCGGTGGAGGAGCTGCCGGAGGAGCTGTCCGAGCAGATGCTGCGACGGGCCTTCGACATCGGCATGCGGATCAGTCCCGACATGGCCGAGGAGGAACGGCGGGAGGCCCATGAGCAGCGGGTGCGGCGGCTGAAGCGGGCACGGCGGATCCAGGGGGAGATGCTCAGCGCCGCCCGGCACGAGGTGCTGGCGGCGCGGAGCGAGCCGGGGGCCGATCCTGAGGTGGTGGATCGGGTGCTACGTCATCTTGACGTACGCAGTCTGCGGTGAGCCCCCTGCTTCAGTGGCCCGTCCTCGGGGGTTCATGAATGCGCCGGGCGGATGAGCCGTCCGGCGAGCGGGTCGGGGTGGGGAAGCCCGGTGGCAGGACCGCGTCCGCCGTGTTGACCCGGGGGAGGGCGTGCGGGTGGGCCGTGGACAGCCAGCTGATCATCTGTTCGCGCACCGCCACCCGTACCGTCCAGATGTCGTCCGCGTCCTTCGCCGTCACCAGCGCACGTACCTCCATCGTGCTCGGGGTGGAGTCCGTGACCGACAGATCACAGGCGCGGCCGTCCCAGGCCGGGCACTCGCGCAGGATGTCGCGGAGCTTCTCGCGCATCAGGTCCACCGGTGCCGAGTGGTCGAGGTGCCAGTAGACGATGCCGGTCATCTGGGCGCCGCCCCGGGACCAGTTCTCGAAGGGCTTGGCGGTGAAGTACGACACCGGCATCGTGATGCGGCGCTCGTCCCAGGTGCGGACCGTGAGGAAGGTCAGCGTGATCTCCTCGACGGTGCCCCACTCGCCGTCCACAACGACCGTGTCCCCGATGCGCACCATGTCCCCGAAGGCGATCTGCAGCCCGGCGAACATGTTGCTCAGCGTCGACTGGGCGGCCACGCCCGCGACGATGCCGAGGATGCCCGCCGAGGCCAGCAGGGAGGCGCCGGCGGCGCGCATCGCGGGGAAGGTGAGCAGCATCGCGGCCACCGCGACCACGCCGACGACCGCCGCCACCACGCGTGTGATGAGCGTCACCTGGGTCCGTACCCGCCGGACCCGGGCCGGGTCGCGGTGGACGCGCGCGTAGCGGGTGTACGTCGTCTCCACGACCGCCGCCGCGATCCGGATCACCAGCCAGGCCGCCGAGCCGATCAGCACCAGCGTCAGTGTCTGGCCGATCCCGACCCGGTGCTCCTCCAGCAGCTGCGCAGAGTCGTACGACCCTCTCAGCAGGGCCGTGCACAGCACCAGCTGGTAAGGGATGCGGGCCCGGCGCAGCAGGCCCCACAGGGGCGTCTCGGAGTGCCGGCGGTCGGCCTTGCTCATCAGCAGGTCGGTGACCCACCCGATGAGCAGGGTGAGGACGACCGAGCCACCGATCACGAGCAGCGGGCGGAGTACGTTCTCCATGCCTTCGAACGTAACCGGCTTGAGGGGGTGATGAACATGCGGCCTCGTGAGACGCCGCCCACGGCACTGTCGTACCCGGCTGGCACCATGGCCTCATGAACATCATGCTCTTTCACTCGACCTACGGCCCGCGCCCCGCGGTGGGCCAGGCCGCGGACCGGCTGCGTGAGGCCGGTCACGAGGTGTGGACGCCGGACCTCTTCGAGGGCCGTACGTTCGACACCGTCGAGGAGGCCAGGGCGTTCAAGGACGAGATCGGCAAGGACGAGCTGCTCAAGCGGGCCGTGCTGGCCGCCGCCCCCTATTCCGACCGGGGCCTGGTGTACGCCGGGTTCTCGCTCGGCGCCTCCATCGCGCAGACCCTGGCCCTCGGCGACGACAAGGCGCGCGGACTGCTGCTTCTGCACGGCACCTCCGACCTCGCGCCGAACGCCTCGGTGGACGAGCTGCCGGTGCAGCTGCATGTCGCCGAGCCGGACCCCTTCGAGACCGACGACTGGCTGAGCGCCTGGTATCTGCAGATGGGCAGAGCCGGAGCCGACGTGGAGATCTACCGGTACGCCGGGGCCGGTCACCTGTACACCGACCCCGACCTGCCCGACTACGACGCCGAGGCCGCCGAGGCCACTTGGCGGGTGGCGCTCGGCTTCCTGGACTCGCTCTGGGCTCAGCCGGCCGCCCGGTAGGCCGCCCAGTTCTGCTGCATGCGCGTCACCTGACCCGCGGTGAACTGGTACATGCAGGCGTCGTACGTGTAGTCCATGAAGTTGTGGATCGGGTCGACGCCCGCCTTGCGGGTGCAGGTGTCCCGGCCCACGGGGCACTCGTAGGCGGCGCTCTTCTCGGCGGGGGTGTCCTCGACGTAGTCGCCGTTGCCGTTACAGCCGCCCTGGAAGGTGTGGTACAGGCCCATCCAGTGGCCGACCTCGTGGGTGCCGGTGTCGCCCTCGTTGTAGTTGGTGGCCGAGCCGCCGGGCAGCGAGGCGTCCAGCATGACCACGCCGTCCATCGAGGGGCTGGACTGGTAGGAGCTGGGGAAGGTGGCCCAGCCGAGCAGTCCGCCGCCGAGGTTGGCGGTGTAGATGTTGAGCGCGTTCGCGCCGCCCTCGCGCAGGGCGGACTTCATCGCCTTCTCCTCCGCCGAGCCGTAACCGACGTTGTACCAGGCCGCGTTGTCGGTGTAGTCGGTGCCGGCCAGCGTGAACTGGTAGCCGGAGTCGGTGTTTCCGCTGCCCTGGCCGGCGAACGCGGCATTGAGGACGTTCATCTGGGCGGTGATGTCGGCGGAGCTGAGCTTGCCGGTTGTGCCGTCGTGGATGACGTGGAAGTACACCGGGATCGTCGTCGAAGCGGCGGCGGCGAGGCTGCGGTTGCCCGAGGCGGGCAGCTTGTCGAGCTTCTTCTTCAGATCCTCGTCCATCGCCTGGGCCTTGGCGGCGCTGATCTCGTTGGGCTCGGCGACGGATTCGCCTTTCCCGGGGCGGGCCTCGCGGGCGGCGGCGGGGGCGTTCGTGTCGGCGCAGTCGGCGGCCGGAGCCTGGGCCGCCGCGATGCCGGTGGGGGCCGACAAGGGAGTGAGCAGCAAGGTTCCGGCCACGACGGCCGCGCTGAGAAGGCGTCTGCGCGTAGAGGGGGTTATCCGGGCAAGCGCACGCATGCGGACTCCTGGCTGATGCGTTGGGGAGGACGGACACAGGGGTCTTCCTGGCCGCCGCCCGGAGATTACGTGTACATGCCTAGGTCAGCAGAGAAACGTTTCGGCCAATCGAGTTCTCGACAAACGGGGGTGAATGCAGGCCTCCGGCGGGGTGGTGGCCGGGGTCCGGCGGGTGGTGTGGCCGGAGTTGCATCGCGGCTCACACCACCCGCCGGTGGCTGGAAATCGACTCTGAAACGCGGGTTTTACACGGGGTCGTACGTCCGCTCGACCTTCTGCGTGCCGCTGCGGGTGCGGTACGAACGGGCCCAGGACGCCGTCGCGTCGGCCTTCGTACGGTCGGACAGGACGTAGTAGTCCATCTGCGCGCGGTCGGACGTGATGTCCAGGACGCCGAAGCCGTGGCGGTCGGTGTCGACCCAGTGGACATGCCGGTTGGCGGCCCTGATGATCGGCGAGGCCAGCGCGGAGACCGTGCCCTCGGGGACCTTCACGATGTCGTCGAGGTTGTCGGAGGTCACCGAGGTGACCACGAACTCCGTGGCGGCCGTGGCGGACAGCGGGTACGTACCGGCGTTCACCGGAACGTCGTTGGCCCACGCCATGTGGATGTCGCCGGTGAGGAACACCGTGTTGCGGATGGCGTTGGAGCGCAGGTGGGCGAGGAGTTCACGGCGGTCGTCCGTGTAGCCGTCCCACTGGTCGGTGTTGAGGGCGAGGCCCTCCTTCGGCAGCCCGAGCAGCTCGGCGAGCGGCTTGAGGAGCTCGGCGGAGAGCGAGCCGATGGCGAACGGCGAGATCATCACCGAGTTGCCGACAAGACGCCAGGTGGTGTCGGAGGACTTCAGGCCCGCCTTCAGCCAGTCGAGCTGGGCGCGTCCGGTGAGGGTGCGCTCGGGGTCGTCCACGTCGCCGTTGCCGACGGAGGCCTGCTGTGAGCGGAAGGACCGCAGATCCAGCAGCGAGAGGTCGACGAGCTTGCCGAAGCGCAGCCGTCGGTAGGTGGTGCCGGCGATCGCCGGGCGGACCGGCATCCACTCGAAGTAGGCCTGCTTGGCGGCGGCCTGGCGCGCGGCGTAGGTGCCCTCGGCGCCCTCGGTGTGGTTCTCGGCACCGCCGGACCAGGCGTCGTTGGCGATCTCGTGGTCGTCCCAGATCGCCACGCACGGCGCGGTCGCGTGCAGGGCCTGGAGGTCGGGGTCGGTCTTGTAACGCCCGTGCCGGGTGCGGTAGTCGGCGAGCGTGAGGATCTCGTGCGCCGGCGCGTGCTGCCGTACGACGGTGTCGCGGGTGCCGTACTCGCCGGTGCCGTACTCGTAGATGTAGTCGCCGAGATGCAGCCAGGCGTCCAGGTCGCCGCGGACCGCGAGATGGCGGTACGCCGAGAAGTAGCCGGCCTCCCAGTTGGCGCAGGAGACCACGCCGAAGCGGAGGTTGGCCACGGCCGCGTCCGCCGCCGGCGCGGTGCGGGTGCGCGCCGCCGGGGAGTCGGTGCCGCCCGCGGAGAAACGGAACCAGTAGTCGGTGGCGGGCCGCAGGCCGCGGATGTCCGCCTTGACCGTGTGGTCGGAGGCGGCGGTGGCCTGGGTGGAGCCCTTGGCGACGATGTGCGTGAACGCCTTGTCGGTGGCGACGGTCCAGCTGACCTCGGTGTCCGGGCCGAGCCCGGAACCGGGTATCGCCTCCGGGGCCGGGGTCACGCGGGTCCACAGCAGGACGCCGTCGGGCAGCGGGTCGCCGGAGGCCACGCCGTGCAGGAAGGCGGGGGCGTCGGTGGCGGCCTTCGCGGGTATCGCGGCGGCGAGGGGGCCTGCCAGGACAGCAGTGGCCGCCGCGGCCTTGACGACCGTACGGCGGCGCGGGGCAAGGGTGTTGAGCGGCTCGGGTGATCTGTATCGACTGGTCACGAGCGATCAGGTTACTGACCGGTATGAACGAGAGCGGGCGAACTCGTAAAAGTTCGCCCGCTCTTCGTCTCTTGGTGGGTCGGGTCAGCCCTTCAGGGCCCCGTCCACCAGTGTGTTGAACTCCTCCACCGTCATCGGGGGGTTGCCCTGGTCGGTGGTGAGCATCTTGCCGTCCATGACGAAGCTGGGGGTGCCGGTGACCTTGTCCTTGTTGGTGTCGAAGGTCTTCGACATGGCCAGCGCCCAGGCGTCGTAGGTGCCGTTCTTCACCGCGTTCTGGAACTTGGTGTTGTTCTTCAGGGCGTCGACGGTGTTCGCGATCTCGATCAGGTAGTCGTCGTCCTTGAACTTGTCGTCCGACTCCTCCGGGTGCCACTTCGCCGAGTACAGCGCCGTCTTGTACTGGAGGAAGGCCTCGTCGCTGACGTTCAGCGCGGCGCCGAGGGCGCTCATCGCGCTCTTGGAGCCCTCGCCGTTGCTGCCGACCTTGCCGTCGCCCAGCTGGTCGCCGTCGAGGAAGGTGCCGCCGACGAACTGGATCTTGTACTTGCCGTCCTCGATGTCCTTCTCGACGGTCGAGCCGACCTTCTGCTCGAAGGCGGCGCAGACGGGGCAGCGCGGGTCCTCGTAGACCTTGAGGGTCTTCTTGGCGCTGTCCTTGCCGATGATGACGGTCGTGCCGTTCGTGCCCGTGGTGTTGGCCGGGGCGACGACCTTCTCGTCCTGCACGGCCTCCCAGTGGCCGGGCTTGTTGGACTGGACGACGGCGTAGCCGATGCCGCCGGCCGCGGCCAGCACGCCGACGACCGAACAGGCCACGACGACCTGCCGCTTGACCTTGGCCCTCTTCGCCTCGCGCTCGCGCTCGGCGCGCAGCCGCTCGCGCGCCGCCGACTTCGCCGCCTGGTTGTTCCGCTTGCTCATATGGGTTCGCTCCATGGGACGCGCACACGTCGTGTGTGCGGAATATGTAGGGGTGGACTGCTGGTGCTCAGGCGATGGCGGCCGAGCACGGCGGTCCACGCCGTCCCAAGGAGTGCACGAGGATCCGCTCACGGGCGGAGGTGGTACGGCGGTCGAGGCGCGGCAGGCGCCGGACGGACCGGGCCGGCCGTACCGTCACGGCGGCCACCGCCAGCAGCAGCGGCCGGAAGGTGGTGGCCGCGACCGCCCGCAGCAGCTGGGCCAGCGCGCGCTCGCCGTGGCGCAGCCAGGCGGCGGCGAGCAGGCCGACCGAGACATGAGCGCCGAGCAGCAGCCAGGCGGTCTGGGGGTCGGCGTGCTCGAGGAGGGCCGCGAGCCGGTCGGTGCCGGTCTTCTCGGTCAGCGCGGTCAGCGCGGTGCCGACCTGGGTGCCGTCACCGCACAGCACGTCCAGACCGAACGAGCGCAACGGCCCCGCGACGGGGCCGCCCGCGGCGCCGTAACACGCGTGCTGGCCGGTGGTGAAGACGGTGTCGGCGGCCAGCTCCAGCGGGATCAGGAGGGCGGCGATCCGTCCGAAGCCGCGCTCGCGCCCGGCCAGCGCGTAGGCGACCACGAACACGGTGGCGGCGACCAGGGCCACCGTGTTCAGCGGCAGGGGGACCCGGGACAGCAGCACGTGCGACGCGGTGCTGAGCGTCACGACGAGTGCCGTGAACAGCGCCGCGCGGAGCGCTCGTAGCTGGGTTCCGGATATGTCCATAGCGTCAGAGAGTTTGTCATGGAGGGCTGTAAGGGAACCCTAAAGGGCTCCTGTGAGCGCTCCTCGGGTCACAGCCCCGGGATGCGGCCGTTGCGGAAGAGGTCCACGAAGATCTGGTGGTCGGCACGCGCGCGTGCGCCGTAGTCGTGCGCGAAGCTCACCAGGACGTCCGCGAAGCCGTCCTCGTCGGCGGCGATGGCCGCGTCGATGGCCCGCTCGGTGGAGAACGGCACCAGGGACTCGCCGGAGGTGTCGTCGGCCGCCGAGTGCATGGAGGCCGTGGCCCGGCCGAGGTCGGCGACGACCGCCGCGATCTCCTCCGGGTCGTCGATGTCGCCCCAGTCCAGGTCCACGGCGTACGGCGAGACCTCCGCGACCAGCTGACCCGCGCCGTCCAGCTCGGTCCAGCCCAGCCACGGGTCGGCGTGTGCCTGGAGCGCGCGCTGGGAGATCACCGTGCGGTGCCCCTCGTGCTGGAAGTAGTCACGGATCGCCGGGTCGGTGATGTGCCGGGAGACGGCCGGCGTCTGGGCCTGCTTGATGTAGATCACGACATCGTTCTCCAGGGCGTCGCTGTTGCCCTCCAGAAGGATGTTGTACGACGGCAGACCGGCCGAGCCGATGCCGATGCCGCGGCGGCCCACGACGTCCTTCACGCGGTAGGAGTCGGGGCGGGTCAGGGAGGACTCCGGGAGCGTCTCCAGGTAGCCGTCGAAGGCGGCGAGCACCTTGTAGCGGGTGGCGGCGTCCAGCTCGATGGAGCCGCCGCCCGGGGCGAAGCGGCGCTCGAAGTCACGGATCTCGGTCATCGAGTCCAGCAGCCCGAACCGGGTCAGCGCGCGGGCGTCGCGCAGGGCGTCCAGCAGCGGGCCCTCGGCGGTGTCCAGGGTGAAGGGCGGCACCTCGTCGCTCTTGGCGCCGGTCGCCATCGCGTGGATCCGCTCGCGGTACGCGGCCGCGTACACCTCGACCAGCTCGGTGATCTGCTCGTCGCTGAGCGCCTTCGCGTACCCGATGAGCGCCACGGAGGCGGCGAAGCGCTTCAGGTCCCAGGTGAAGGGGCCGACGTATGCCTCGTCGAAGTCGTTGACGTTGAAGATCAGCCGACCCGTGGAGTCCATGTACGTGCCGAAGTTCTCCGCGTGCAGGTCGCCGTGGATCCACACGCGCGAGGTGCGCTCGTCCAGGAACGGGCCGCCCCGCTTCTCGGGGTCGAGATCGTGGTAGAAGAGGCACGCCGTCCCCCGGTAGAACGCGAACGCCGAGGCCGCCATCTTCCGGAACTTCACACGGAACGCGGCCGGGTCGGCGGCCAGGAGCTCGCCGAACGCGGTGTCGAAGACGGCGAGGATCTCCTCACCGCGGTGCTCGTCGCTGAGCTTCGGGACCGACATCGCTGGGTGCCTCCTGGTGCAGTGCATGTACGACAGCGTCTCTGCCGTTTCCAACGCACGACGGTACGTCGGAGTGCCCGCTCCCCGTCACCCGGCCACCATCCCCTCATCGAGGCGCCGCGCGCCACAGTGTTCGTCTCAAATGTCAGTGCCGCGGCATAGACTTCGACGCTGACCCCAGCACTGTCCGCCAGCCCGTCGCCGAGTGTTTCCCCTGGAGGCCGCACCGTGTCAAAGCCGCCGTTCACGCACCTGCACGTCCACACCCAGTACTCGCTGCTGGACGGTGCCGCGCGGCTGAAGGACATGTTCAACGCGTGCAACGAGATGGGCATGACCCACATCGCGATGTCCGACCACGGCAACCTCCACGGCGCGTACGACTTCTTCCACTCCGCGAAGAAGGCCGGGGTCACCCCGATCATCGGGATCGAGGCGTATGTCGCCCCCGAGTCCCGGCGCAACAAGCGCAAGATCCAGTGGGGCCAGCCGCACCAGAAGCGGGACGACGTCTCCGGTTCGGGTGGTTACACCCACAAGACGATCTGGGCGGCCGACGCGACGGGTCTGCACAACCTCTTCCGGCTCTCCTCGGACGCGTACGCCGAGGGCTGGCTGCAGAAGTGGCCCCGGATGGACAAGGAGACCATCGCCCAGTGGTCCGAGGGGCTCATCGCCTCCACCGGCTGCCCCTCCGGCGAGCTCCAGACCCGGCTGCGCCTCGGCCAGTACGACGAGGCGCTGAAGGCCGCGGCCGACTACCAGGACATCTTCGGCAAGGACCGCTATTTCCTGGAGCTGATGGACCACGGCATCGAGATCGAGCGCCGGGTCCGCGACGGACTGCTGGAGATCGGCAAGAAGCTCGGCATCCCGCCCCTGGTCACGAACGACTCGCACTACACGTACGCGCACGAGGCGGGGGCGCACGACGCCCTGCTGTGCATCCAGACCGGCAAGAACCTCTCCGACCCCGACCGCTTCAGGTTCGACGGCACCGGCTACTACCTGAAGTCCACGGACGAGATGTACGCCATCGACTCCTCGGACGCCTGGCAGGAGGGCTGCCGCAACACGCTCCTGGTGGCCGAGCAGGTCGACACCACGGGCATGTTCGAGAAGCGCGACCTCATGCCCAAGTTCGACATCCCGGAGGGCTACACCGAGGTCACCTGGTTCAAGGAGGAGGTCCGCCGCGGCATGGAGCGCCGCTTCCCGGGCGGCATCCCCGAGGACCGGCAGAAGCAGGTCGAGTACGAGATGGACGTCATCATCCAGATGGGGTTCCCGGGCTACTTCCTCGTCGTCGCCGACTTCATCATGTGGGCCAAGAACAACGGCATCGCCGTCGGCCCCGGCCGAGGCTCCGCGGCTGGCTCGATCGTCGCCTACGCCCTCGGCATCACCGACCTCGACCCGATCCCGCACGGCCTGATCTTCGAGCGGTTCCTCAACCCCGAGCGCGTCTCCATGCCCGACGTCGACATCGACTTCGACGAGCGCAGGCGCGTCGAGGTGATCAGGTACGTGACGGAGAAATACGGCGCCGACAAGGTCGCCATGATCGGCACCTACGGCACCATCAAGGCGAAGAACGCCATCAAGGACTCCGCGCGCGTGCTGGGCTACCCGTACGCGATGGGCGACCGCCTCACCAAGGCCATGCCCGCCGACGTCCTCGGCAAGGGCATCCCGCTCTCCGGCATCACCGACCCGCAGCACCCCCGCTACTCGGAGGCCGGCGAGATCCGGTCGATGTACGAGAACGAACCGGACGTGAAGAAGGTCATCGACACCGCCAAGGGCGTCGAGGGCCTGGTCCGGCAGATGGGTGTGCACGCGGCCGGCGTGATCATGTCCAGCGAGACCATCACCGACCATGTCCCGGTCTGGGTCAGGCACACCGACGGCGTGACCATCACGCAGTGGGACTACCCGAGCTGTGAGTCGCTCGGCCTGCTGAAGATGGACTTCCTCGGCCTGCGCAACCTCACGATCATGGACGACGCCGTCAAGATGGTGAAGGTCAACAAGGGGATCGACATCGATCTCCTCAGCCTCCCGCTCGACGACCCCACGACCTTCGAACTGCTCCAGCGCGGCGACACCCTCGGCGTCTTCCAGTTCGACGGCGGCCCCATGCGCTCGCTGCTGCGTCTGATGAAGCCGGACAACTTCGAAGACATCTCCGCCGTGTCGGCCCTGTACCGCCCGGGCCCGATGGGCATGAACTCGCACACGAACTACGCGCTGCGCAAGAACAAGCAGCAGGAGATCACTCCGATCCACAAGGAGCTGGAGGAGCCCCTCGAAGAGGTCCTGGCCGTCACCTACGGCCTGATCGTCTACCAGGAGCAGGTGCAGAAGGCCGCCCAGATCATCGCCGGGTACTCGCTCGGCGAGGCCGACATCCTGCGCCGCGTCATGGGCAAGAAGAAGCCCGACGAGCTGGCCAAGAACTTCACCATCTTCCAGGCCGGCGCCCGCAAGAACGGCTACAGCGACGAGGCGATCCAGGCCCTGTGGGACGTGCTGGTCCCCTTCGCCGGCTACGCCTTCAACAAGGCCCACTCGGCCGCGTACGGACTGGTCTCGTACTGGACCGCCTACCTCAAGGCGAACCACCCGGCCGAGTACATGGCCGCGCTGCTGACCTCCGTCAAGGACGACAAGGACAAGTCGGCGATCTACCTCAACGAGTGCCGTCGTATGGGCATCAAGGTGCTCCCGCCGAACGTCAACGAGTCGGTGCACAACTTCGCCGCCCAGGGCGACGACGTGATCCTCTTCGGCCTGGAGGCCGTGCGGAACGTCGGTACGAACGTCGTCGAGTCGATCATCAAGAGCCGCAAGGCCAAGGGCAAGTACGCCTCCTTCCCCGACTATCTCGACAAGGTCGAGGCGGTCGCCTGCAACAAGCGCACCACCGAGTCGCTGATCAAGGCGGGTGCCTTCGACACCCTGGGGCACACCCGCAAGGGCCTCACCGCGCAGTACGAGCCGATGATCGACAACGTGGTCGCGGTCAAGCGCAAGGAGGCCGAGGGCCAGTTCGACCTCTTCGGTGGCATGGGCGAGGAGGAGAGCAGCGAGCCCGGCTTCGGCCTGGACGTCGAGTTCTCCACCGACGAGTGGGACAAGACCTATCTGCTCGCCCAGGAGCGGGAGATGCTCGGTCTGTACGTCTCCGACCACCCGCTCTTCGGCCTGGAGCATGTGCTGTCCGACAAGGCCGACGCGGGCATCGCCCAGCTCACCGGAGGTGAGCACGCGGACGGCGCGGTCGTCACCATCGGCGGCATCATCTCGGGCCTCCAGCGCAAGATGACCAAGCAGGGCAACGCCTGGGCCATCGCCACGGTCGAGGACCTGGCCGGTTCCATCGAGTGCATGTTCTTCCCGGCGACGTACCAGTTGGTGTCCACCCAGCTCGTCGAGGACGCGGTGGTCTTCGTCAAGGGCCGCCTCGACAAGCGCGAGGACGTGCCGCGCCTGGTCGCGATGGAGCTCCAGGTCCCCGACCTGTCGAACGCCGGCACCAACGCACCCGTGATCCTCACCATCCCGGCCACCCGGGTCACCCCGCCGATGGTCAGCCGCCTCGGCGAGATCCTCAGCCACCACCGGGGCGAGAGCGAGGTCCGCATCAAGCTCCAGGGCCCGACCAAGACGACCGTGCTGCGCCTGGACCGGCACCGGGTCAAGCCCGACCCGGCGCTCTTCGGCGATCTGAAGGTGCTGCTCGGACCGTCCTGCCTGGCCGGCTGAGCCGTGGACAGGGGAGAGGGGCGCATCCGCGTGTCGGGTGCGCCCCTCGTCCTGTGCCTGGGCTTCAACGGCCCATTATGAAGATGTCAGTTGTGACCGAACTTCTTCTGCTTGCCCTTGCGCGCGATGTCGCTCGGCGTCACGTGGGACATCCGCTGCTCGGCCTGCGCCTCCATCGAGGACTGCTGGGCCTGCTGCTGGCCGCGCTCGGACTGCGGCTGCTTTCGGTCACGGTTCTTGTTCTTGGCCATGGTGATGCCTCCTGTGGGGGATCTAGGGGCCAGGGCCGCGACCAGATTCACATAGGCTTACAAAGAACGCATTTCGGGCAATTACCGTCCGTGACGGCGCTCGTTCGAGCCGGTCACCCCGAAACGCCACGCCGAAGATCGAGTTCCGGCCGTTAACCTTCGCGCGGTCGGGCAGACTCGAAGGAAGCCCGAAGCAAACCTCCCGGAAAGAGGGTGGATCGCGTGGACCGCTGCATCGTCCTGGTGGACGCCGGGTATCTGCTGGGGGCCGCCGCCTCTCTCCTCGCCGGAGAACCTTCCCGCTCCCGGATCACCGTCGATCACACCGCCCTCATCCAGGGCCTGCGAGAACGCGCCGAATCGGACACCGAGCGCCCGCTGCTGCGCATCTACTGGTTCGACGGCGCGCCCGACCGCGTCCCGCAGCCCGAACACCGCAGGCTGCGCGTGATGCCGCGGGTGACCGTACGGCTCGGCGCACTGACCCGCAGCGACGGACGCTGGGCCCAGAAGGGCGTGGACGCCGCGATGCACGCCGAGCTCACCGAGCTGGCCCGCAACCGCGCCTGCTCCGACGTCGTGCTCGTCACCGGCGACGGCGATCTGCTGCCGGGCATGATGGCCGCCAAGGAACACGGCGTGGCCGTCCATCTGTGGGCCGTCCAGGCCGCCGACGGCGACTACAACCAGTCCGAGGACCTGGTCGCCGAGGCCGACGAGCGGCGCGTGCTCGACCGTACGTGGATCACCAAGGCCGTACGCGCCAAGGAGCTCGGCGGGATCTGCGCGCCGCCGCCCGTGCCCCGGCCCGAGATCGCCGCGATCCTCTCCGCGCCGCTGCCCGACTCCGCGCTCGCCGGGACCGAGCGGCGCACCGACGAGCGGGAGCACCGCGCGCCGGCCGCCGCGACGGAGAACGGCACGCAGGAGCGGGTGCCGGCGCCGAAGGGTGTGCCCACGCCGAAGGATCTGGCCGCCCTGCGCGCGCCCGGCGTACAGCCCGCCGTGCCTCCCGCGAGCGCGACGCTCCGGTGGTCCTCCGACAAGGGCTGGGTGGACCGGCCCGGCACCGCGGCCGAGCCGCCCGAGGTCGCCTCCATGCCGACCCTGGCCCAGCTGACCACGGCGGAGCAGCGATGGGCCGACCGCGAGGAGGACATCACGACCGTCGGAGGGGATCCGTACGAGGTCGGACAGGTCTTCGCGCGGCGGTGGATGGGGCGGCTCGGGGACCAGGGCCATCTGCAGAAGCTGTCCGGGATGTATCCGCGGATTCCGCACCGGATCGACGGGGAGCTGCTGCGGTACGCGGCCCGGTTCGGGCTGCTCGCCCACAAGGACGACCAGATCGACGAGCACGACCGGTATGCGATCCGGGCCGGGTTCTGGCGGGAGATCGATGTGCGCACCGCCGCGGAGCACGCCCCGGCGGGGGAGTGAAACGGCACATACGCCGCCCCGAGGACGAGCAGAAGTTCCCGACCCCGTAGTCTCATCCCTTGTGAGTACGCGCGCGGCACAGGCACTTCGGCCCAGTGGTGATGTCGTGTGCGCCGTGCGCGGGCTGACCAAGACCTATCCGGCGGTACGGGGACGGCGCGGCACACCCGCCACTCCCGAGGTACGGGCCACCGATGACGTACGGCTGGACATCCGGCGCGGTGAGATCTTCGGGTTGCTCGGGCCGAACGGCGCCGGAAAGACCACGCTCGTACGCCAGCTCACCGGGCTGATGCGGCCCGATCGCGGCAGCGTGGAGATTCTCGGGCACGACATCGTGCGGCACCCGGAGCGGGCCGCGCGGATCCTCGCCTACCTCGGGCAGGAGTCGACCGCCCTCGACGAGCTCACCGTCTCCCTCGCCGCCGAGACCACCGGACGGCTGCGCGGCCTGGACGTCCACGTGGCGCGGGCCGAGCGGGACGCCGTACTGGCGGAACTGGGCCTGACCGAGCTTGCCGGGCGGCCGCTGAAGAAGCTGTCCGGGGGGCAGCGGCGGCTCGCCTGTTTCGCCGCCGCGCTGGTCGGCGCGCGCCCGCTGCTCGTGCTCGACGAGCCGACCACCGGGATGGATCCCGTGGCGCGGCGCGCGGTCTGGTCCGCCGTCGACCGGCGGCGCGCCGAGCAGGGGACGACCGTACTGCTCGTCACCCACAACGTCATCGAGGCCGAGACCGTCCTGGACCGGGTCGCCGTGCTCGACCGGGGGCGGGTGATCGCCTGTGACACCCCGGCCGGGCTCAAGGAGCAGGTCGCCGGGGAGGTCCGGGTCGACCTGGTGTGGCGTGACGCGGCGCCGCTGCACGTTCCCGAGGTGGCCGCACTGCAGGACCGGGTCGTGGAGTCGGGCCGCCGCTGGACGCTGCGGCTCGCCCCCGAGGAGGCGCGCGCGGTCGTCGCCACCGTCACCGGCGGGGCCGCCTTCTCCGCCCTCGACGACTTCACCCTCGCCACTCCCAGCCTGGAGGACGTCTATCTGGCGCTGGGCGGGGCCGCGCGGCAGGGGTTGGTGAAGGCTTGAGCGCCACTGGGTCGGGGTCGAGCAGGACGGCCTTGAATACTGCGGACGTCGCATCCGTACGGAACGGGACCACCGCCGGAGCGAAGAGGAGCAGCGCCACGTGAGTGTCGTACCCGCCGAGGTTCTGCCGGCCGGCGCACTGGCCGCGGACGAGTCGCCCGCCACGGACGCGGCCGAGCTCGGGCCGCGGGCCCGGCTGTGGCCGTCGCTGTGCGCCGTGTACCGGGCGCAGCTGTCCCGTGCGCGGGTCGCGCGGATTCCGCTGCTGTTCGTGGCGACCTTCCAGTCCATCGGGATCATGACCCTGATGCGCGGGGTCGTGGACGGCGGGGACGAGGCGCGGGCCGTGGTGGCCGGGTCGTCGGTGCTGGTCGTCGCCTTTGTCGCGCTGAACCTGCTCGCCCAGTACTTCGGGCAGTTGCGGGCCAGTGGGGGGCTCGATCATTACGCGACGCTGCCGGTGCCGCCCGCGGCGGTGGTGCTCGGGGCCGCGGGGGCGTACGCCTCCTTCACCGTGCCCGGGACGGTGGTCACCGCCGTGTTCGGGTGCGTGCTGTTCGGGTTGCCGCTGGCGCATCTGTGGGTGCTGGTCGCGGTGATTCCGCTGGCGGGGGCGGCGCTGGCGGGGCTCGGTGCCGCGCTGGGGCTGCTGGCGCCTCGGCCGGAACTGGCGACCGTCCTGGGACAGCTGGGGATGTCCGCCGCGCTGCTGCTGGGGGTTCTGCCTGCCGAGCGGATGCCTGAGGCGGTGCGATTCGCGCGGGATCTGCTGCCTTCGACGTACGGCGTGGAGGCCTTCGCCCGGACCTTCGGGGAGAGTCCCGACTGGGCCTTCGTGCTCGGTGATCTCGCCGTGTGCGGGGTGGTCGGGGTCGTGTCCCTCGCCGCTGCCACCTGGGCGTACCGTCGGGCGGCCGTCCGGTGACGCGCCGCACAGGCGGGCCTGGCACGATGTCAGGGTGACCGCACCGCTGACTCCACCACCGCCGCCCCGTGACCACTCTGCCAACAGTGCGTGGCAGCAGCCGCCTGTGCCTGACGGCGGGCACGGGCCTTATGCGTACGGGCTGCCCCCCTCGCACGAGGAGGACGGGCCCGGGATGAAGACCGAGGTGCGGGAGGCCGCCGTGATCACGGTGGTCGTGGCGGTGACCGGGGTGCTGCTCGGGGTGCTGTGGTGGTGGCTGGCGCCTCGGGTGCCGTTGGTGGGGGACGTGGTCGACGGGGGCTGGGTCGTCTATCTCAAGGACACCGAGGGGGAGCAGGCCGTGGGCGTGGACGGGACGTTCACGTTGCTGGCGCTGGCGTTCGGTGCGGTGAGCGCCCTGGGGGTGTTTCTGGTCCGGCGGCGTGGGGGTGTGCCGTTGGTGGTCGCGCTGGCCGTCGGGGGGTTGTTGGGGTCGCTGCTGGCCTGGCGGGCCGGGGTGTGGCTCGGGCCCGCGCAGGATGTCATCGCGCATGCCAGGGATGTGGGCAAGGGGGTGACGTTCTCGGCGCCGTTGGAGCTCGATGCGAAGGGGGCGTTGCTGGTGTGGTCCGTGGCGGCGCTTGTGGTGCATCTGGGGCTGACGGCGTTGTTCGGGCCTCGGGATCCGGATCCCTATGAGCAGCAGCAGCGGCCGAAGGATGGGTACGGGGCGCCGCAGGCGTAGTTCTCTCGCCCCCGCCGCCCCCATGCCCTCTACGCCGGGCGCCTGCCGTGGTTGGCTCGGCCCTTCTTCATGCGCCATTTGCGTTTCCGCGTCTTCTTCGACATGTCCCCTCTGCTTAACCGAGGAGAGGGCGTCCGTCGAGGGGCTGGACGCGCCCGATGGGGGCCAGATTCGCCTCCGTGAGGGTTGCCAGGTCCGTGGGAGAGAGTTCGATCTCCAGGCCCCTGCGGCCCGCCGAGACGCAGATCGTGGGGTGGGTGGCCGCTGAGGCGTCCAGGACCGTCGGCAGCTTCTTGCGCTGGCCCAAGGGGGAGATGCCGCCCCTGACGTAACCCGTGGTGCGTTCTGCCAGGGTCGGGTCGGCCATCGTGGCCTTCTTGCCGCCCACCGCCGCCGCCAGCGCCTTCAGGTCCAGCTGGCCCGCCACCGGGACCACCGCCACCGTCAGCTTGCCGTCCACCTCCGCCACCAGCGTCTTGAAGACCCGGTCGGGGGAGACACCCATCGCCTCCGCGGCCTCCTCGCCGTAGGAGGGATGGGACGGGTCGTGCTCGTAGGCGTGGGTCGTGAAAGTGACGCCCGCCGTGGTCAGGGCCACCGTCGCCGGCGTGCCTGCCGACTGTCGCTTCTTCGCCATCGCTCGCCTCAGTTCAGACTTGTCGGCGTGCGCGTCAGGTCCGCCGCCGGCAGTGACGGCAGGCTACGGATGATCGACGTCTCCGCGCGAAGGAGTTTCAGCTCGTCCCGCAGCCGGGAGGCGGTGTCGGGGGCCTGGAGCAGGCGTTGCTTGGTCGGGACGTCATGCATCATCGCCGCCGCCACGAGGTAGGACACGACCGACGGTTCGTCCGGGAGGTCCGCCCCCGTCGCCAGGGAGCGTTCCCGGGCTCCGGCCAGGCGCTTCTGGTACTGGCGGAACGCGCGCAGCACTCCTTCGGCCAGTGCCCCCGCCTCGTCGCCCTGGTCCTCCGGCAGCTCCTCAAGATCCGCCGTCAGGAACGGGCCCGTCGCGTCCACCGACAGCAGCCGTACCCGCGTGGTACCCGTCGCCAGTACCTCGAACGTGCCGTCCGCCCGCTCCCGGATCGTCGCCGCGTCCGCCAGGCAGCCCGTCGAGTGGAAGGACTTGATGGGCTCGGGGCCGAAGCCCGCCGCGGGCCCGCGCTGGGGCAGCGCCGTGGGGTCGGGCATGCCGGGCGCGCTCGGTGCCACCTCGTGCCCGTCGCGGATCGCCACGACGGCGAACCGGCGCGGTTCCTCGTCGGGGGTCTTCAACAGATCGCGCATCATGGCGCGGTAGCGCTCCTCGAAAATGTTCAGAGGGAGCACCAACCCCGGGAACAGCACCGAGTTCAGGGGGAAGAGCGGGAGCCGGACGGTGGTCACGACGCAAGAGCCTAATGGTCGCCGGCGCGGGTGCGTCCGCGGTGCCCGGTCATCGGACGGCCGGAAGGGGCCCGCAGCTCGTCCCGTACCCGCAGACAGTCGCCCAGCGGGTCATCGGAAAAGCGGTCCCAGGGGAAGGACGTGGCGTACGGGCCGGTCAGCCGCACCTGCTCCAGCGCGTCCGCCGCGCGGTCCAGCCGTACCAGGACGTACGTCAGCAGATTGCGTATCTCCGCCGGCCACGGATCCGCCGCCGGGAGCCCCGCCGACAGCGCCATCGCCCGGTCCGCCGCCTCGTCCAGCTGCACCCGCGGCACCTCGGGGCCGCAGCCGTCGGTGAGATACGCGAAGGCCGCCCGCACCGGCAGCGCCTGTACGAGGGAGCCGGGCGGGGCGTCCTGCGCGGCGCGGTCGGCGAAGTCCAGGCACTCGCGGTGCGAGCCGTGCCAGGAGGACGCCAGATAGCGCAGGGCCGCCACATGGCAGCCGTAGTGGTGCGGGGCCCGGCGCATCGCCGCCTCCCACAGCTCCTCGACGTACCGCGGTCCGGTCCGCGCGCCGCGCGCGTGGTCCAGGGCGATCCGCCAGGGCACCGGGTCGCGGTCGTCGCCGTGTGCCGCGGCCGTGACCAGCGGGCTCACCTCGCGCAGCAGCTCGGCCCGGGCCGGTGACTGCCAGGCGCGGTCCACTCTCAGCTGCGCGTCGACCACCAGGCGGTCGGGGTCGCGCGGGGCGGCGGCGCGCCAGGCCTCGAACCACTCGGGGCGGGCGTGGGCGAAGGCCGCGAGCCGGGCCGTGTACCGGTCGCGGTGCTCCCACTCGCCCGCGGCGCGGGTGGCGGCGAGCAGCGCTCCGGCCGGCCCGTGGTCGCCCTGCGCGGCCGCGACCAGCGCGGGGCCCAGCCGTGCGTCGGGCACGTCCAGCAGCACCTCGTCGTCGGCGCGGGCACCGGCGACGGGGGGCGCGGTCCTTGTCATCCGCGGCCCGCGGATGAACGGCAGCAGCAGAGCCATGGTGTCGACCATTGAAAAGCCGCAGGTCGAAACCGCGCCAGAGGCTCCGGGCAACTCATGGAAAGTTGTACGGCCGCCGGTCAAGGACCGGTAAAAAGGACCGCTCGGCGGGCCGCTGCTGAACGTGAGGTCAGTTCCTGCGCAGCAGCCGGGTCGCCCCCGCCGCCACCGTCGTCGCCAGGATCCAGCCCAGAAGGATCATCGCCGCCGCCAGCCACTGCCAGCCGCCCTTCATCTGCCAGAAGCCCACCTGGCCCAGGTCGATGACCGGAAGCAGCAGGTCCAGGGCGAACAGCGTCGGGTTCCACTCGGGATGCTCGCCACGCTTGATGGGCCGATGACCGGCCTGCGCGAAGGCCACCGAGCTCGCCGCCCACAGCACCGCCATCCACACCGCGGCCCGGCCCGGCCGGTACCCGTAGGCGACCGTCCAGTCCTGTGCGTACCCCCAGAACTTGGCGGCGATCGGCAGGCTCTCGCGGCGTCGGCGCTGCTTGGCGAGGAGCACCTCGCGGGCGTCCTCGTCCTCACCGCCGGCCCGCAGCACCGTGGCGAGCCGTTCGTACGGCTCCGGGTTGTACTCGGCGGTCGCCGCGGCCACCCAGTCCAGCCGCTCGGCCAGCGGGAAGGGTCCGCGCGGCACCAGGTTCTCGTAGGAGAAGCCGCCCATGTGCAGCCGCCCGGGGCCCGGCCAGGCGTCCGCGCGGTCCATCAGGTTGACGATCCGCGCCCCCGACAGCACGACCGTGCCGCGCGCCGGATGCTCCCCGAGGAAGCGCAGTTCCGGTGTCTGGATCCGGCGCAGCGACAGCTCCTGCTCGTCGGTGAAGGTGAACCGGGCCCGCTCCATGTCGACCGCGTCCCCGAACCGCCCGTCGTCGAGCCGCACCCCGCCCTCGCACTCGAACCGCTGGATCCGGGTCCCGCGGGCCGGGGTGGTGCCGCTCAGCAGCGGGTCCCCTACGCCCGCCGGAGTCAGGTACAGCGAGCGCTCCACGGTGAGCTGGGGGGCGTTCAGCGCCAGCCGGGTGTACGGGTTGACCAGCCGCGCGCCCCGCAGGCTCAGCGAGACGCCGATCTTCGCGCTGCGCAGGCTCATCTCACCGTGCGACTCCAGCAGTTCGGCCTGGAGATCCTGCCCCACGGTCATGCCGTCCCCGGCGATCGAACGGCCGCTGCGGTCGCGGTACACGATGGCCTGGTTGAGCAGCAGATCGGTGCCGACCTGGGCGTCGGTGAGCCGGATGCCGTTGTGGAAGCGGCAGCGCGGCAGATGCAGATCGCCCTCGGTGTGCACCCGGGCCGCCTCAAGCCGCGGCACCGAGCAGTCCACCAGACGCACGGTCGTGAACCGGGCCTCCGGCAGCAGCACGTCCCGCTCGAAACGGCAGCCGCGCATCTCGACGTACGGCGCCACCGTGCCGCCCGCCAGGTCCAGGGAACCGCTGATCCGCACGCCGGCGAGTTTCAGGGACGACACCCGGCCGGCCAGCGCGGGCGGTCCGTCCAGCAGCAGCCAGCACACGATGCGGGCCCGCACGGTCCGCTCGGGCCCCCACGGATGCCCGCCGTGAGGATCGTCGACGACCGTGTCGCCGCTGCTCAGGTCATACACGCTGCCGTTGCGGAAGGCCTGCCACATGCCGGCCTCGGCGGCGGTCAGATCGTCCGGCAGGTCTCCGTCGCGGATGCCGGCCCCCTCGGTCACGGTGTTCCCTTCCTCCCCGGCTGCTCATGGGTTTCGTACAACCGTTCATGCCCGCTGAGTGACGGACGGAACGCCAGCTGTGAAGGGGATCTTCCGGCTGGCGCATGCGGTCTGTATCAGCCATTGATACGCGCGGACGACGGCCGATCCCGGTCTGAGACAATTGACGGCGTGATCTCCCGAATCGATCTGCGCGGCGACGCCCTCCCCGAGGGCCCCGCCCTGCGCGACCTGCTGCCCCGAGCCGACTTCGACGTTCAGGCCGCCCTGGAGAAGGTGCGTCCGATCTGCGAGGCCGTGCATCATCGGGGCGACGCGGCGCTGATCGACTTCGCCGAGAAGTTCGACGGGGTCAGGCTCGACCAGGTCCGGGTGGCCCCGGCGGCGCTCACCCGCGCCCTGGAGGAACTCGACCCGGCCGTGCGCGCGGCCCTGGAGGAGTCCATCCGCCGCGCCCGGCTCGTCCACCGCGAGCAGCGCCGTACGACGCACACCACGCAGGTCGTGCCGGGTGGCACGGTCACCGAGAAGTGGGTGCCGGTCGACCGCGTCGGGCTCTACGCCCCCGGCGGCCGGTCGGTCTACCCCTCCTCCGTGATCATGAACGTGGTGCCCGCGCAGGAGGCCGGCGTCGAGTCGATCGCCCTCGCCTCCCCGGCGCAGGCCGAGTTCGACGGCCTCCCGCACCCGACGATCCTCGCCGCGTGCGCGCTGCTCGGCGTGGACGAGGTGTACGCGGCCGGTGGCGCCACGGCCGTCGCGATGTTCGCGTACGGCACCGAGTCCTGCCCGCCCGCCCCCATGGTCACGGGGCCCGGCAACATCTGGGTCGCCGCGGCCAAGCGCTACTTCACCGGCAAGATCGGCATCGACGCCGAGGCGGGCCCGACCGAGATCGCGATCCTGGCCGACTCCACCGCCGATCCGGTGCACGTGGCCTCGGACCTGATCAGCCAGGCCGAGCACGACCCGCTGGCCGCAGCCGTCCTCGTCACCGACTCCGTGGAGCTCGCGGACGCGGTCGAGAAGGAGCTGGAGCCGCAGGTCGCGGCCACCAAGCACATCGACGACCGGATCGTCCCGGCGCTCAAGGGCAAGCAGTCCGCGATCGTCCTCGTCGACGGCATCGAGGAGGGGCTTCGGGTCGTCGACGCGTACGGCGCCGAGCACCTGGAGATCCAGACGGCCGACGCGGCCGCCGTGGCCGACCGGGTCCGCAACGCCGGCGCGATCTTCATCGGCCCCTGGGCGCCGGTCTCGCTCGGCGACTACGCCGCCGGGTCCAACCACGTCCTGCCCACCGGCGGCTGCGCCTGTCACTCCTCGGGCCTGTCCGTCCAGTCCTTCCTGCGCGGTATCCACATCGTCGACTACACGAAGGACGCGCTGGCGGACGTGGCGCATCACGTGGTGACGCTGGCGGAGGCGGAGGATCTGCCGGCGCACGGCGCGGCGATCAAGGCAAGGTTCGGTTGGAAGGTTCCTGAAGGCAAGTGACCGGCATCGACGATCTCCCCGTACGGGACGAGCTGCGCGGCAAGTCCCCTTACGGCGCGCCCCAGTTGGACGTGCCCGTACGGCTGAACACCAACGAGAACCCCTACCCGCTGCCCGAGCCGCTGGTCGAGCGGATCGCCGAGCGGGTGCGTGAGGCGGCCCGCAACCTCAACCGCTACCCGGACCGGGACGCGGTGGAGCTGCGCACCCAGCTGGCCAAGTACCTGACGGACACATCCGGCCACGAGGTCGGCCTGGCCAACGTCTGGGCGGCCAACGGCTCCAACGAGGTCATCCAGCAGCTGCTGCAGACCTTCGGCGGACCCGGCCGTACGGCCATCGGCTTCGAGCCGTCGTACTCCATGCACGGGCTCATCTCGCGCGGCACCGGCACGGGCTGGATCTCCGGCCCGCGCAACGAGGACTTCACCATTGATGTGGAGGCGGCACGGCAGGCGATCGCCGAGCACCGGCCGGACGTCGTCTTCATCACCACCCCCAACAACCCCACGGGCAACGCGGTCCCGCCCGAGACGGTCCTCGCGCTGTACGAGGCCGCGCAGGCGGCGAAGCCGTCGATGGTGGTGGTCGACGAGGCGTACATCGAGTTCAGCCACGGCGACTCGCTGCTGCCGCTGCTCGAAGGGCGGCCGAATCTCGTCGTCTCGCGGACCATGTCGAAGGCCTTCGGCGCGGCCGGTCTGCGCCTCGGCTACCTCGCCGCGCACCCGGCGGTGGTGGACGCCGTCCAGCTCGTACGGCTGCCGTACCACCTGTCGGCCGTCACCCAGGCGACCGCCCTGGCCGCCCTGGAGCACACGGACACCCTGCTCGGCTATGTCGAGCAGCTCAAGGCCGAGCGGGACCGGCTGGTCTCCGAGCTGCGGTCCATGGGCTACGAGGTGGTGGAGTCCGACGCCAACTTCGTGCAGTTCGGACTGTTCGAGGACTCCCACACCGCCTGGCAGAAGATCCTCGACCGGGGTGTGCTGGTCCGCGACAACGGCATCCCCGGGTGGCTTCGGGTCTCCGCCGGAACCCCTGCCGAAAACGACGCGTTCCTCGACGCGGTACGTGAACTGAAGAAGGAGCAGAGCGCATGAACCGCGTAGGACGCGTGGAGCGAGTCACGAAGGAGACCTCGGTCCTCGTCGAGATCGATCTCGACGGGTCCGGCAAGGTCGATGTGTCGACCGGTGTCGGCTTCTACGACCACATGCTCGACCAGCTCGGCCGGCACGGTCTGTTCGACCTGACCGTGAAGACCGAGGGCGACCTGCACATCGATTCCCACCACACCATCGAGGACACCGCCCTCGCGCTGGGCGCCGCCTTCAAGCAGGCGCTCGGCGACAAGGTGGGGATTTATCGATTCGGCAACTGCACGGTCCCGCTGGACGAGTCCCTCGCCCAGGTCACCGTCGACCTCTCCGGCCGCCCCTACCTCGTGCACACCGAGCCCGAGAACATGGCGCCGATGATCGGCGAGTACGACACGACGATGACCCGGCACATCCTGGAGTCCTTCGTCGCCCAGGCCCAGATCGCCCTGCACGTGCACGTGCCCTACGGGCGCAACGCGCACCACATCGTGGAGTGCCAGTTCAAGGCGCTGGCCCGGGCCCTGCGCTACGCCTCCGAGCGCGACCCGCGCGCGGCCGGCATCCTCCCGTCGACGAAGGGCGCGCTGTAAGCCATGAACGGTCTGTCCACCATCCTGATCGTCGTCGGCCTCTTCTTCGCCGGCGGTATCTACTCCTTCGTCAAGCAGGGGATGCCGAAGAACCTCATCGTGCTGCTGTCCGCCGGCGCCGCGATGTGTCTCGTCGCCGGTGTCATGAGGCTGGAGGTGTGGAATTGAGCGCCCCCAAACGTGTGGTCGTCTTCGACTACGGCTTCGGCAACGTCCGGTCCGCCGAGCGTGCCCTCGCGCGCACCGGCGCCGAGGTCGAGATAACGCGTGACTTCGACAAGGCCATGAACGCCGACGGACTGCTGGTGCCGGGCGTCGGCGCCTTCGCCGCCTGCATGAAGGGCCTGAAGGAGGCCCGAGGCGACTGGATCATCGACCGCCGGCTGTCCGGCGGGCGCCCGGTGATGGGCATCTGCGTCGGTATGCAGATCCTCTTTGCGCGGGGCATCGAGCACGGCGTGGAGAGCGAGGGCCTCGACGAGTGGCCCGGCTCGGTCGAGCCGCTCCAGGCCGACATCGTGCCCCACATGGGCTGGAACACCGTGGAGGCCCCGGCCGACTCCGAGCTGTTCGCCGGCCTGGACACGGACGCCCGCTTCTACTTCGTGCACTCCTACGCCGTCCACGACTGGACCCTGGAGACGCACAACGCGGCGATGACCGCGCCCAAGGTCACCTGGTCGACGCACGGCAAGCCCTTCGTGGCCGCCGTGGAGAACGGTGCCCTGTGGGCCACGCAGTTCCACCCCGAGAAGTCCGGCGACGCCGGAGCGCAGCTGCTGAACAACTGGATCGGAACCCTCTGATGGCTTCGAAGCTCGAACTCCTCCCGGCCGTCGACGTCCGTGACGGCCAGGCGGTCCGCCTGGTGCACGGCGAGTCCGGCACGGAGACCTCGTACGGCTCCCCGCTGGAGGCCGCCCTCGCCTGGCAGCGCTCCGGCGCCGAGTGGCTGCACCTGGTCGACCTGGACGCGGCCTTCGGCACCGGCGACAACAGGGCGCTGATCGCCGAGGTCGCCAAGGCCATGGACATCAAGGTCGAGCTGTCCGGCGGCATCCGGGACGACGACACGCTGGCCGCGGCCCTGGCCACCGGCTGCACCCGGGTGAACCTGGGCACGGCCGCGCTGGAGACCCCGGAGTGGGTCGCCAAGGTCATCGCCGAGCACGGCGACAAGATCGCGGTGGGTCTGGACGTACGGGGCACCACGCTCCGCGGCCGCGGCTGGACCCGCGACGGCGGCGACCTCTACGAGACGCTGGAGCGCCTCAACCAGGAGGGCTGCGCCCGGTACGTCGTCACCGACATCGCCAAGGACGGCACCCTCCAGGGCCCCAACCTGCAGCTGCTGCGCAATGTCTGCGCCGCGACCGACCGCCCGGTCGTGGCCTCCGGCGGCGTGTCGTCGCTGGACGACCTGCGCGCGATCTCCGAGCTGGTACCCCTCGGTGTCGAGGGCGCCATCGTCGGGAAGGCCCTGTACGCGAAGGCGTTCACCTTGGAAGAGGCCTTGGAGGCTGTGTCGTCATGAGCGAAGCCGTACGGCGTGTGCAGAGCGGGAGTCCCTGGGAAGAGTCCTTCGGTTTTGCACGCGCCGTCGCGGCGGGGGACCGCGTGCTGGTGGCGGGCACGACGTCCTTCAAGGGCGATGTGCTGTACGGCGAGGGCGACCCGTACGAACAGGCCAAGGTGGCCTTCGTCGGCGCGATCGAGGCGATCGGCGAGTTCGGGCTCGGGGTCGGGTCCGTGATCCGTACACGGATGTACCTGACCCATGCGCGGGACGTGGACGCCGTGGGCCGGGCCCACAAGGAACTGTTCGACGGGGTGCGCCCGGTCTCGACGCTGCTGGTCGTGGAGGGCTTCGTGGACTCGCGCATCCTGGTCGAAGTGGAAATAGAAGCATTCAGAGGAGCCGAGCAGTCATGACCCTGGCGGTCCGAGTCATCCCCTGCCTGGACGTGGACAACGGCCGGGTCGTCAAGGGCGTCAACTTCCAGAACCTGCGCGACGCGGGCGACCCCGTCGAGATGGCGAAGGTGTACGACGCCGAGGGCGCCGACGAGCTGACGTTCCTGGACATCACCGCGTCCTCCGGCAACCGCGAGACGACCTACGACGTCGTGCGCCGCACGGCCGAGCAGGTCTTCATCCCGCTCACCGTCGGCGGCGGTGTGCGTACCGCCGAGGACGTCGACAAGCTGCTGCGCGCGGGCGCGGACAAGGTGGGCGTCAACACGGCCGCCATCGCCCGCCCCGAGTTGATCCGCGAGATCGCCGAGCGGTTCGGGCGCCAGGTGCTGGTCCTGTCGGTGGACGCGCGGCGCACCGCGTCCGGCGGCTTCGAGGTGACGACCCACGGCGGCCGCAAGGGCACCGGCATCGACGCGGTCGAGTGGGCGCACCGGGCCGCGGAGCTGGGCGCGGGGGAGATCCTGCTCAACTCGATGGACGCGGACGGCACGAAGGACGGCTACGACATCGAGATGATCGAGGCGGTACGGGGACACGTGTCCGTCCCGGTGATCGCCTCCGGCGGCGCCGGCAAGCTCGGTGACTTCGCCCCGGCGATCGAGGCGGGCGCGGACGCGGTGCTCGCGGCGTCGGTGTTCCACTTCGGCGACCTGCGGATCGGTGAGGTCAAGCAGGCGCTGAAGGAGGCGGGGCATCCCGTCCGGTGAGGCTGTGATGCGAGCCCCGGTCGCTTGTTGGTGGCCGGGGCTTCCTTGTGGGCAGATACAGATACAGAGGGGAAGTTGCGCAAAATTTGTTGCGCAACTTTTCCTTTGTATCTACGGTGAGGGCATGACAGACAAGAGGGACCGGCGGATCACCGACGTGGGCACGCTCAAGGCCCTGGCGCATCCCTTGCGCATGAAGCTGTACCGGCTGCTGCTCCTCGCCGGGACGGCGACCGCCTCACAGCTCGCCGGGCAGGTCGACGAGGCCGTCTCGCTGGTCAGCTACCACCTGCGCAAGCTGGCCGAGCACGGGCTGATCGAGGAGGCCGAGCCGGGAAGCGGGGACGGGCGGGAGCGCTGGTGGCAGCCCGCCTCGGACGGTGTCTCCATCCGCAGCGCGGACTTCCGGGACGCCCCGGAGAAGGTCGCGGCCCATGTGGCGGCCTCCCGGCTCTTCCAGGAACAGCGCGCCGAGATGTACCGGACCTACCTCGACGAGCGCGCCCACTGGGGCACGGAGTGGAACGCGGCCGTCGTCGACTCGGAGTCGCTGCTGCGGCTGACGGCCGGTGAACTGGCCGAGCTCAAACAGGAGTTGCTGGACGTGCTGAAGAAGTACGACGAGCAGGGGCGGGCCCGGGCGGCCGCCGGTGAGAGCGAGGGGCGCGAGCACATCGCCCTGCACATGTACGGCTTCCCGTTCCGCGTCTGACCTTCATCTGAGAGGCCCCCTCCCGTGACCGCCACGCTCATGGCCCCGCCCGCCGCCACAGCCCGCCCCGCCCACCGCGACGGCAACGTCCTGCGCTGGCTCGCCGCCTACACCTCCTCGATGATCGGCGACAGCGTGTACTACATCGCCCTGTCCTGGGCGGCCGTACAGGCGGGTTCGCCCTCGCAGGCCGGAGTGGTCATGGCGGTGAGCGCCGTGCCGCGAGCCCTGCTGATGCTCGGCGCAGGAGTGCTCGCCGACCGGCTCGGGCCGCGCCGGGTCGTGATCGGCAGCGACATCGTGCGCTGCGCTGCCGTGCTCGCGGTAGCGGCCCTGCTGTTCCTCACCAGCCCGGGGCTGTGGCCGCTGGCGGCGCTCGCGCTGGTCTTCGGCACCGTGGACGCGGTGTTCATGCCGGCCGTGGGGGCGCTCCCCGCGCGCGTGACGACGCGCGACCAACTCGCGCGCGTGCAGGGCATGCGGGGGCTTGCAATCCGCTTCGCGAGCGTGGTCGGCGGTCCGCTCGGCGGGCTCGGGGTGGCGGCCGGGGGAGCGGCGGCCGCGTTCGCGCTCGCCGGGCTGCTGATCATGGTGTCCGTGCCGCTGCTGATGGCCGTACGGATGCGGGAGCTGCCCGCCGACGACAAGACGGCCGCACAGGGCGGCACCGCCTGGCGCGATCTGGTGGCCGGACTCGGCTACATCCGCCACCACCGGGTGCTCGCCCCGCTGATGCTCGCCATCGCCCTGGGCGACCTCGGATTCGTCGGCCCGCTCAACGTCGGCCTGACCCTGCTCGCCGACGAGCGGGGCTGGGGCGCCTCGGGGATGGGCTGGGTGCTCGCCGGGTTCGGCGTCGGCGCCGGGGCCGCCTCCCTGCTGCTGACCGTGCGCGGGCGGCTGCCGCACGCCGGGCAGGTGGCGGGGTACGCCATCATCGCCGGGTCGGTCGCGATCGGCGCGCTGGCCTACGTGCCCACGGTGGGCGCGGCCGTCGGGGTCGCCCTGCTCGTCGGACTGCTCGCGGGGCTGAGCGGCGCCATGTGCGGGGCGCTGCTCCAGACCCAGGCGGAGCCGGCCTGCCTGGGCCTGGTCACGGCCGTGTCCTCACTGGCCAGCCTCGGGTTCGCCCCGCTGAGCATGCCGCTGTCCGCCGCCGCGATCGGCGTCTGGGGCACCGGCCCGGTCTTCGTGGTCAGCGCGGCGGTTTGCGGGCTCGGCGGGGTGATCGCGCTGGGCGTGCGCGACCTGCGCCGCGCCGAGCTCCCGCGGTGATCCCTCAGATCCCGAGCTGCTTGCCCTCGCCCAGCTTCGTGATCGCGTCCTTGTCGCCCTCCAGCTCCACCTCGGCCGCGTTCTGCCGGCCGTAGAGGAAGAGCAGCAGCTCCGACGGCTCACCCGTAGCGGTCACCACCGGCGTACCGCGCTGGGCGACCGCCGTCTGGCCGTCCGGGCGGCGCAGCACGAGGCCGGTCGGGGTGCCGCGGCCCATCAGGCGGGCGGTGCGCTCCAGACGGGACCACAGGGCGTCCTGGAAGACCGGGTCCAGCTCGCGGGGCGTCCAGTCGGGGCGGGCCCGGCGGACGTCCTCGGTGTGGACGTAGAACTCCACCGTGCTGGACATCTCCTCGACCTGCTTCAGCGAGAACGGCGAGAAGCGCGGTGGGCCGGTCCGGATCAGCTGGATCAGTTCCTCGTACGGCTTGTCCGCGAACTCCGCCATCACCCGCTCCAGACGGGCGGCGAGCGGCTTGATCAGGATGCCGCCGGCGGCATCGGGGCGGCGCTCGCGCACCACGACGTGCGCGGCGAGGTCGCGGGTGGTCCAGCCCTCGCACAGGGTCGGGGCGTCCGGGCCCTCGGCCTCCAGAAGGTCGGCCAGCAGAAGTCGTTCACGCTTGGCGAAAGTCGACATGCCGTCAGCCTACGACCACCCTCCGGGTCCGCCCAGTGGACACGGGACGGTCACTGTCAGTGCCGCGCGGCACAATTGCACTCATGACCACCAGCACGCCCCGTCAGCCCAGCCGACTGGACCCCGAGATCGCCGCCCGCCTCAAGCGCAGCGCCGACGGGCTCCTCCCCGCCATCGCCCAGCAGTACGACACCGGTGAGGTGCTCATGCTCGGCTGGATGGACGACGAGGCGCTGCATCGCACCCTGACCACCGGCCGCTGCACCTACTGGTCGCGCAGCCGCCGGGAGTACTGGGTCAAGGGCGACACCTCCGGCCACTTCCAATGGGTCAAGTCCGTCGCCCTCGACTGCGACGCCGACACCGTGCTCGTCCAGGTCGACCAGGTCGGCGCCGCCTGCCACACCGGCGCGCGCACCTGCTTCGACACCGACGTCCTGCTCAAGGATTCCGGCGTACCCGCCGGAGATCAGTAAGGTCACCGGCCATGGACCCTGAGACCTTCCGCAAGCTCGCCACCGACCGGCGCGTCATCCCGGTCACGCGCAAGCTCCTCGCCGACGGCGACACCCCGGTCGCGCTCTACCGCAAGCTCGCCGACGAACGTCCCGGCACCTTCCTGCTGGAGTCCGCGGAGAACGGCCGCTCCTGGTCCCGGTACTCCTTCGTGGGCGTCCGCTCGGCGGCCACGCTCACCGAGCGCGACGGTCAGGCGCACTGGCTCGGCGTCCCGCCCGTCGGCGTCCCCACCGACGGCGACCCGCTCGCCGCCCTGCGCGCCACCATCGAGGCCCTGCACACCCCGCACCAGGAGGGCATGCCGCCCTTCACCGGCGGCATGGTCGGCTACCTCGGCTACGACATCGTGCGCCGCCTGGAGAAGATCGGCCCCGGCGAGCGCGACGACCTGAAGCTGCCCGAGCTGACCATGCTCCTGACCAGCGACCTCGCGGTCATGGATCACTGGGAGGGCTCGGTCCTGCTGATCGCCAACGCGATCAACCACAACGACCTCGACACCGGCGTCGACGAGGCCTACGCCGACGCGGTCGCCCGCCTGGACGCCATGGAGGCGGACCTGTCCCGCGCGGTCGCCCAGCCCCCGGCCGTCCTCCCGCCCTCCGAACTGCCCGAGTACACCGCCCTGTGGGGCGGCGCGGACTTCCAGGCGGCCGTCGAGGACATCAAGGAGCGCATCCGGGCCGGCGAGGCCTTCCAGGTCGTCCCCTCCCAGCGCTTCGAAACGCCGTGCACGGCAAGCGCGTTGGACGTCTACCGGGTGCTGAGGGCGACCAACCCGTCGCCGTACATGTACCTGTTCCGCTTCGACGGCTTCGATGTCGTCGGCTCCTCCCCGGAGGCGCTGGTGAAGGTCGAGGACGGGCGGGCCATGGTCCACCCGATCGCCGGCACCCGGTGGCGCGGGGCCACCCCGCAGGAGGACCAGGCACTCGCCGACGACCTGCTCGCCGACCCCAAGGAGCGCGCCGAGCACCTCATGCTCGTCGACCTCGGCCGTAACGACCTCGGACGGGTCTGCGAGCCGGGCTCCGTGGAGGTCGTCGACTTCATGTCCATCGAGCGCTACTCGCACGTGATGCACATCGTCTCCACGGTGACCGGCAAGGTCGCGGAGGGCCGCACCGCCTTCGACGTCCTGACGGCCTGCTTCCCGGCGGGCACCCTCTCGGGCGCCCCGAAGCCCCGCGCGATGCAGATCATCGACGAACTGGAACCGTCCCGGCGCGGAATGTACGGCGGCTGCGTCGGCTACCTCGACTTCGCGGGCGACTCCGACACCGCCATCGCGATCCGCACGGCGCTGCTGCGCGACGGCACCGCCTACGTCCAGGCCGGCGCCGGAATCGTCGCCGACTCCGACCCGCTCGCGGAGGACACCGAGTGCCGCAACAAGGCCGCGGCGGTGCTGCGCGCGGTGCACACGGCGAACCGGCTCGGGCAATAGGGCGCTTCTCATACGAACCCCGGGTGACGGTTCGCCCGGGGTGCAGGCGATAGTGGAGTACGTGACTGCCGTACCTCACCCCCGTTCCGAAGCCGCAGGGTCCGCCCGGGCCGGCCGCCTCAGCCTCGCTGTCGCCCTGCTGTCCGGCGCCCTCGGCGCGGCCGTGACGCTGCTGGCCACCCGTCAACGGTGGTCGGAGGGCAGCGCGACCGTGGCGGGCGGCGAATTCCCCCTCACTGCGAGCGGAAGTGACGTCACGGGCGTGCCCGCGTCGCTCGCCATAGTGGGCCTCGCCGCGCTGGTCGCCGTCTTCGCCGTCCGCAGATTCGGCCGCGTGTTCGTCGCGGGGCTGCTCGCGCTGTCGGGCGCAGGGACGGTCGCCGCGTCGCTGATCGGCGCGGGTGACAGTTCCGCGCTGGACGAGAAGGCGGCGCGGGCCACGGGGGACACCGCTGCGGCGGTGGCTTCCCTCAGTCACACCGCGTGGCCGTATGTCGCGGCTGTCGGCGGGGTGCTGATGCTGATCGCCGGGTTGCTCGCACTGCGGTACGCGTCGGTGTGGCCGGCGATGTCGAGCCGGTACGAGCGTTCGGGGGCGCCCCGGCCCCGTAAGGCTCCGGTGGTTGATCCTGACCGGCCCGAGGACCTGTGGAAGGCGCTCGACCGGGGTGAGGACCCTACCGGGGCATGACTCGCGAAGGACCCCCGGAACACCTCACACGCGCGCGTGCGGGACAATGTCGCTGAGCGTCCGGCTCAGAGACTTACACACAGCAACGAGGAGCAAGTCATGGCGGGCAGCAGCCACGGTCACACCCCGGCCGCCTGGACCGGTGTCACAATCGCCTTCATCGGTTTCTGCGTCGCGGGCGCCTTCATGGTGCTGGCCAACCCGGTGGGCTTCTGGGCCGGCATGGGTGTCGTGGTCCTCGGTGGCATCGTCGGCTGGATCATGAAGATCATGGGTCTCGGCATGCCGAAGGAGGCGGGCAAGCCGCACTTCGAGAAGCGTGGCGAGCCTGCCGGCGCCAAGAGCTGACGCGTACGACATTCTGAGGGGCGGCCCGGAGCCGCCCTTCAGGCGTTTTGGGGCAGAATGCAAGGCGTGAACGCTGACAGCCGGAGGGTGACGCACCAGGGCACCGCAGCGCGGCTCGCCGTACCCGCCGGGGTGCTCGCGGCCGTCGTAGCGGCTTTCGTCTACGTCGGCACCGTCGACCCGCGCGAGCCCGGCCACTACCCGGCCTGCCCCCTCCTCCAGCTGACCGGCCTGTACTGCCCGGGCTGCGGCGGACTGCGCAGCGCCTATGCCTTTGTGCACGGGGACCTCGCGGCGGCTCTCCAGAGCAACGCGGTGGCCGTACTGGGCTATCTGGCCTTCGCCGTGCTGTGGACCGTCTGGGTGGTCCGCGCGGTACGCGGACGACCGCTGCGGCTCGATCCCGGCCCGGTCGGGCTGTGGACGGTGGGCGCGTTGCTGCTGGTCTTCACGGTTGTCCGGAACCTGCCCTTCGGTGGCTGGCTGCATCCTTGATCAATTGACGAACGTCCAGGTAGTGGGACCGCCGTCAACCGGATGCGAGGCCTACGCCTTCCTCCGGATACCATCGCAGTGACCACCGGTTTTCGTCATCGCATCGGGAAGGGGGCCGCTCGCGTGAGTGTGCTCGACGAGATCATCGACGGAGTCCGTGCCGACCTCGCGGAGCGGCAGGCGCGCGTCAGCCTCGACGAGCTCAAGGAGCGCGCGGCGAAGGCTCCCGCGGCCAAGGACGGGGTCGCCGCGCTCAAGGGCGAGGGCGTCAAGGTGATCTGCGAGGTCAAGCGGTCCAGCCCCTCCAAGGGCGCGCTGGCCGCGATCGCCGACCCGGCCGGACTCGCCGCGGACTACGAGGCGGGCGGCGCGGCCGTCATCTCCGTACTGACCGAGCAGCGGCGCTTCGGCGGCTCGCTGGCCGACCTGGAAGCGGTCCGCGCGCGCGTGGACATCCCGGTCCTGCGCAAGGACTTCATCGTCACGTCGTACCAGCTGTGGGAGGCCCGCGCGTACGGCGCCGACCTCGCGCTGCTGATCGTCGCGGCCCTCGACCAGTCGGCCCTGGAGTCGCTGATCGAGCGCGCGGTGTCCATCGGCCTGACCCCGCTGGTCGAGGTGCACGACGAGGACGAGGTCGAGCGCGCCGTGGACGCGGGCGCCAAGATCATCGGCGTCAACGCCCGCAACCTCAAGACCCTTGAGGTCGACCGCGGCACCTTCGAGCGCGTCGCCCCCGAGGTCCCGGCCGGCGTCGTCAAGGTGGCCGAGTCCGGCGTACGCGGCCCGCACGACCTCATCGCCTACGCCAACGCCGGCGCCGACGCGGTCCTGGTGGGCGAGTCCCTCGTCACCGGCCGCGACCCCAAGTCGGCGGTGGCGGACCTGGTGGCAGCGGGCGAGCACCCGGCATTGCGGCACGGGCGCGGCTGATCTTTCGATAGGCTTTGGCGCGATGACTCTCACGACGGCAACCACGGACAGGTACGCCCGCCTCGCGCGCGGCTGCCGCCCCCGTGGCTGCCGCGCCCCCGCACGCAGGGTGCACGGCCGTCGCGTGCGGTACGTCATCGGAGACGAGCCGGGACAGGTGAACGGACGTCGATGGCAGCGCCCCGATAGGGGCGCGGGGCTCTGTCCAATTTGCGGCTACCGCCGCGCGGGCGTGACCAGCCACAACGGTCTCGCAGCGAACTGACCATCTCCGCCCCCACGGCGAATAGTGCACTCAACACACACTCACCGTGAGGTTTCCGCATGCCCAGCGAGTTCTTCATCCCTGACCCCGACGGTCAAGTACCCAGCGCCGAAGGTTACTTCGGGGCATTCGGCGGCAAGTTCATCCCGGAGGCCCTCGTCGCCGCCGTGGACGAGGTCGCCGTCGAGTACGACAAGGCCAAGCACGACCCCGAGTTCGCCCGTGAACTGGACGACCTGCTCGTCAACTACACGGGCCGCCCTTCGGCGCTCACCGAGGTCCCCCGTTTCGCGGAACACGCGGGCGGCGCGAGGATCTTCCTCAAGCGCGAGGACCTCAACCACACCGGCTCGCACAAGATCAACAACGTGCTCGGCCAGGCCCTGCTCACCAAGCGCATGGGCAAGACCCGCGTCATCGCCGAGACCGGCGCCGGCCAGCACGGCGTAGCGACGGCGACGGCCTGCGCCCTGTTCGGCCTCGACTGCACCATCTACATGGGCGAGATCGACACCCAGCGCCAGGCCCTCAACGTGGCCCGGATGCGCATGCTCGGCGCCGAGGTCATCGCCGTGAAGTCCGGCAGCCGCACGCTGAAGGACGCCATCAACGAGGCCTTCCGCGACTGGGTCGCCAACGTCGACCACACCCACTACCTCTTCGGTACGGTCGCCGGCCCGCACCCCTTCCCGGCCATGGTCCGCGACTTCCACCGCGTCATCGGCGTGGAGGCCCGCCGCCAGCTCCTGGAGCGCGCCGGACGGCTGCCCGACGCCGCCGTCGCCTGCGTCGGCGGCGGCTCCAACGCCATCGGCCTCTTCCACGCCTTCATCCCCGACGCGGACGTACGCCTCATCGGCTGCGAGCCCGCCGGCCACGGCGTCGAGACCGGCGAGCACGCGGCCACGCTGACCGCGGGCGAGCCGGGCATCCTGCACGGTTCGCGGTCGTACGTCCTCCAGGACGACGAAGGCCAGATCACCGAGCCGTACTCGATCTCGGCCGGTCTGGACTACCCGGGCATCGGGCCCGAGCACTCCTACCTCAAGGACAGCGGCCGCGCCGAGTACCGCGCGGTCACCGACGACGCCGCCATGCAGGCGCTGCGTCTGCTGTCGCGCACCGAGGGCATCATCCCGGCCATCGAGAGCGCCCACGCGCTGGCCGGGGCCCTGGAGGTCGGCCGTGAGCTGGGCAAGGGCGGGCTGATCGTGGTCAACCTGTCCGGCCGTGGCGACAAGGACATGGACACGGCCGCCCGCTACTTCGGCCTGTACGACACCGACGCCGAGGTCGCGGCGAACGCCGCCGACACCGCCGAGATCGAGGGGGACGCCAAGTGAGCGGGAACATTCAGCTGCTGTCCGACACCCTCGCCGCCGCCAAGGCGGAGGGGCGTTCGGCGCTCATCGCCTACCTCCCGGCCGGATTCCCGACCGTGGACGGCGGTATCGAGGCGATCAAGGCCGCCTTCGAGGGCGGCGCGGACGTCGTGGAGGTCGGTCTGCCGCACAGCGACCCCGTCCTCGACGGTCCCGTCATCCAGACCGCCGACGACATCGCCCTGCGCGGCGGGGTCAGGATCGCGGACGTCATGCGCACGGTCCGCGAGACCTTCGAGGCCACCGGCAAGCCGGTGCTCGTGATGACGTACTGGAACCCCATCGACCGCTACGGCGTCGAGCGGTTCACCGCCGAGCTCGCGGAGGCGGGCGGCGCCGGGTGCATCCTGCCCGACCTGCCGGTGCAGGAGTCGGCGCTGTGGCGGGAGCACGCCGAGAAGCACGGGCTCGCGACCGTCTTCGTGGTGGCGCCGAGCAGCAAGGACGAGCGGCTCGCGCAGATGGCCGCGGTGGGCAGCGGGTTCGTCTACGCGGCCTCGCTGATGGGCGTCACCGGCACGCGCGAGTCGGTCGGCGCGCAGGCGCAGGACCTGGTCGAGCGCACCCGCGGCACCGGCACCGGGTTGCCCGTCTGCGTCGGGCTCGGTGTCTCCAACGCCGCGCAGGCGGCCGAGGTCGCCGGATTCGCCGACGGGGTGATCGTGGGCTCGGCCTTCGTGAAGCGGATGCTGGACGCGCCGGACCACGCGGCCGGCATCGAGGGCGTCCGGGCGCTCGCCGGTGACCTGGCGAAGGGCGTGCGCGGGCAGGCGTAGATCTCGTCCTCGGACGGGGCGTTTCGCATGGGTCACTCGAACGGGTGGACCTGGGACCGGGGAGGCGCTGGGCGCCTCCCCGGTTCGTTTCCGGGGTGTGAGCGAGAAGAACCGTGAGGGAAAGCGCACCGCCCGGGAGCGGATGGCGGCAGAGCGAGAGAAGCAGAAGGCAGCGGAGAAGCGACGGCGCGCGCTGATCGTCGGCGCGAGCGTCGTCTGCGTGCTGGCGCTCGCGGCGGTGATCGGCGTGATCGCCGCCAATGCCGGCAAGGACGACGACAGCGAATCCGCAGGGACCGTCGTCGCGCCCTCGGGCGCCCAGGGCGAGGACAGCCTGGCGATCCCGGTCGGCAAGGACAGCGCCAAGTCGACCCTCGTCGTCTGGGAAGACTTCCGATGCCCGGCCTGTAAGGCCTTCGAGGCCGCCTACCGCTCGACGATCCATGAGCTGACCGGCGCGGGCCAGCTCAGGGTGGAGTACCGCCTCGTGACGATCATCGACGGCAATCTGGGCGGCACCGGCTCCCGCAACGCCGCCAACGCGGCGGCCTGCGCCCAGGACGTCGGAAAGTTCGTCGACTACCACGACGTGCTCTACCAGAACCAGCCCACCGAGACCGACGACGCCTTCGCCGACAACAGCAAGCTCTTCGAGCTGGCGGCCAAGGTCGAAGGACTGGACACGCCCGCGTTCCGCACCTGTGTGGAGAAGGGCACGCACAACAGCTGGGTCGAGAAGTCGAACGCGGCCTTCCGCAGTGGTGGCTTCACCGGCACGCCGACCGTGCTGCTCGACGGCAAGAACATCTACCAGGACCAGTCGATGACGCCCGAGAAGCTGAAGCAGCAGGTGCAGGAGGCGGCCCAGGGATGAGGCGCGAGGGCCCGCCCGTTATGGAGCCGTAGCCGGGCCGCCTGACGCGTGCCCCGCTCGGCAGGGTAGCGTCGACCTTGCCATGGAACTTGCCTACATTCCCAGCCCGTCGCGCGGAGTGATCCACCTCGGCCCCATTCCGCTGCGAGGCTACGCGTTCTGCATCATCATCGGCGTCTTCGTCGCCGTCTGGCTCGGCAACAAACGCTGGATCGCCCGCGGCGGCCGGGCCGGCACGGTGGCCGACATCGCGGTATGGGCCGTACCCTTCGGCCTGGTCGGCGGGCGCCTCTACCACGTGATCACGGACTACCAGCTGTACTTCAGCGAGGGCCGTGACTGGGTGGACGCCTTCAAGATCTGGGAGGGCGGCCTCGGCATCTGGGGCGCCATCGCCTTCGGCGGGCTCGGCGCGTGGATCGGCTGCCGGCGCCGGGGCATCCCGATGCCCGCGTACGCCGACGCCGTCGCCCCCGGTATCGCCCTCGCCCAGGCCATCGGCCGCTGGGGCAACTGGTTCAACCAGGAGCTGTACGGCAAGGCCACGGACCTGCCCTGGGCCGTGGAGATCACGTCCTCCTCGGACGGGCGGGTGCCCGGGACGTACCACCCGACCTTCCTGTACGAGTCGCTGTGGTGCATCGGCGTCGCGCTGCTCGTCATCTGGGCCGACCGTCGGTTCAAGCTGGGGCACGGGCGGGCGTTCGCGCTGTATGTCGCGGCGTACTGCGTGGGCCGGTTCTGGATCGAGTACCTGCGCGTCGACAAGGCCCACGAAATCCTGGGCCTGCGGCTGAACAACTGGACCGCGCTGTTCGTGTTCCTGCTGGCGGTGCTCTACTTCGTGCTCTCCGCGAAGAAGCGGCCCGGGCGGGAAGCGGTCGTGGAGCCGGGTGCGGCGGACTCCGGCGGTTCGGCCGACGCCGAAGAGGACGCTTCGCAGGAGAAGGCCGACACCGAGTCCTCCGAGGTTTCCTCGGACATGGAGGACGATGCCAACGACGAGGCGGGGTCGGCGAAGAAGGGCTGACAAGTCTTCGTACGACGGTGAGGGCGCTCGGAGCTTTCCGGGCGCCCTTTGTCGTACCTAGGGGGTGTTTTGAAAGTCCCGCACAGCACCCACGGCGCCCGGCACGCACCCTCGCCGCACCGGCCAAAGACCCAAGTACGTCCAGTACGAGGGCCTTCGTCCGGCACGCCGAGGGCACGCACCGAACACCGCGGGCACCGCACAGGACTTTCAAAACACCCCCTAGTGCCGCGACGGGGCGAACGTTGCCTGTCGCGGCACTAGCCTCGGCGGTGGGCCAGGGACAGGGTGCGCTGCGCCGCTGCCACCACCGCCGCGTCGATGAAGGTGCCGTCCTGCAGGGCCTGGGCGCCCTCGTTTCGCGTTGCCGCCTTGATGATGGTTTCCGCTCGCTCCAGTTCCTCCTCCGTGGGGAGGTAGGCCCGTTCGATGACGGGTAGTTGGCGGGGGTGGATGGCCGCGCGGCCCAGGAAGCCGAGGGCGCGGCCGTGGGCGCAGGTCGCTGCCAGGCCCGCCAGGTCGCGGATGTCGGGGTGGACCGACTGGGGTGGGGGCGGGAGCCCGGCCGCCCTGGCCGCGACGATCACTCGCGAGCGGGGCCAGTCCAGGGCCGCGTCGGTGCGAGCGCCGAGGTCGGCTTTGAGGTCCGCCTCGCCCAGGGCGATGCCGCACACGGCGGGATGGGCCCTGGCCACGGCGTACGCGTGCTCGATGCCCAGGGCCGATTCCAGGAGGGCGTACAGGGGGTGGGAGGTGGACCGCGCCACCCGCCGGATCTGGTCGGGGGACGTGACCTTGGGCAGACGCAGGGCCGATACCCCCGGGAGGTGGGCCAGGGCCTTCAGGTCCGCTGCCGCCAGGGGGCCGTCCAGGGCGTTCACCCGGACGTGCACCGGGAGCGGTTGCGGGTCGGAGAGGAACTCGGCCGTGGCGGCTCGGGCGTACTCCTTGCGGTCGGGGGCCACCGCGTCCTCCAGGTCGACCACCACCACGTCCGCCCCGGCCAGCAGGGCCTTGGCGACGAGGTGCGGGCGGTCGGCGGGGGCGTACAGCCAGGTCAGGGGCGTCGTCATACGGCGCCTTCCGTGCGCAGGGCCGCTACCTCCGCCGGGGTCAGGCCCAGTTCGGTGAGCACCTCGTCCGTGTCGGCGCCGTGCGGGCGGCCGGTCCAGCGGATCGCGCCGGGGGTGTCCGAGAGGCGGAAGAGGACGTTCTGCATACGCAGCGGACCGAGCTCGGGGTCGTGGACCGTGGTGATGGTGTCGAGGGCCTGGTACTGCGGGTCCGTCATCACCTCCCGTACGTCCTGGATGGGGGCGACCGCCGCTTCCGCCTTCTCGAAGGCCGCGACGACCTCGTCGCGGGTGCGCTCGGCGATCCAGTCCCCGACCGCCCGGTCGAGGATGTCGGCGTGGCGGGCCCGGTCGGCGCCCGTGGCGAACCACGGCTCGTCGATCAGGTCGGGCCTGCCCACCAGGCGCATCACGCGTTCCGCCACCGACTGGGCCGAGGTGGAGACGGCGACCCACCTGCCGTCCGCGGTGCGGTAGGTGTTGCGCGGGGCGTTGTTCGCGGAGCGGTTGCCGGTGCGCTGCTGGACGTAGCCGAGCTGGTCGTACCAGGTGGGCTGGGGGCCGAGGACCGACAGCATCGGCTCGATGAGGGCGAGGTCGACGACCTGGCCCTCGCCGGTGCGCTCGCGGGCGGCGAGCGCGGTGAGCACGGCGTACGCCGTCGCCAGGCCCGCGATCGAGTCGGCGAGGCCGAACGGCGGGAGCGTCGGGGGCGCGTCCGGTTCGCCGGTGAGCGCGGCGAAGCCGCTCATCGCCTCGGCGAGGGTGCCGAAGCCGGGGCGGTGGGCGTACGGCCCGAACTGGCCGAAGCCGGTGACGCGGGTGAGGACGAGACGGGGGTTGGCGGCCGACAGTTCGGGCCAGCCGAGGTCCCATTTCTCCAGGGTGCCGGGGCGGAAGTTCTCGATGATCACGTCCGCGGTGGCGGCGAGGCGCAGCAAAGTGGCGCGACCGCCCGGGGTCGACAGGTTCAGGGTGATCGTGCGTTTGTTGCGGCCGAGGTGCTTCCACCACAGGCCGATGCCGTCCTTGGCGGGGCCGTGACCGCGGGATGGGTCGGGCTTGGTGGGGTGCTCGACCTTGATGACCTCCGCGCCGAAGTCGCCGAGCGCCGTGGCGGCGAGCGGTCCGGCGAAGAGGGTGGCGAGGTCGAGGACGCGCAGGCCGTGGAGGGGTGCTTGGCTCATGACGTGTACTGCGCCTCGATCTCCGGGCGGTACGGCATCGACTCCGAGGCCCCGGGCCGCTGCACCGACAGCGCCGACGCGGCGGCCGCCCACGCCAGCGCGTCCGGCATCGGGCGGCCCTCGGCGAGCGCCACCGCGAGCGTGCCGGCGAAGGTGTCGCCGGCGCCGGTGGTGTCCACGGCGGTGACCTGGGGCGCGGGGACCATGAGCGGTTCGGCGCCGCGGGCCGCGTACAGGCTGCCCGCCGCGCCCAGGGTGACGACGACCTCCGGGACCTCGTCGAGCAGGGCGAGGGCCGCGGTGCGCGGGTCGGTGCGGCCGGTGAGGGTGGCGGCCTCGTGTTCGTTGGGGAGCAACAGGTCGGTGGCGTTGAGGAGATCGACGGGCAGCGGCTGGGCGGGGGCCGGGGTGAGGATCGTACGGACTCCGTGGGCGCGGGCCGCCAGGGCGCCCGCGAGGACGGCGTCGAGCGGGATCTCCAGCTGGAGCAGCAGTGCGTCGGCGGAGGCGATGAGGCCCTCGTCGCCGGGGGCGAGATGGTCGACGGTGCCGTTGGCGGCGGGGATCACCACGATCGCGTTGCCGCCGTGGTCGTCGACGACGATGTGGGCGGTGCCGGAGGGGCCTTCCGTGGTGCGCAGATGGTCGGTGTCGACACCGGAGTGTTCGAGGGTGGAGCGCAGCCGGGTGCCGAAGGAGTCGTTGCCGACGGCGCCGATCATCGAGACGGTGGCGCCCGCGCGGGCCGCGGCGATGGCCTGGTTGGCGCCCTTGCCGCCGGGGATCGTACGGAACTCGCGGCCGGTGACCGTCTCTCCGTGCTGGGGGGCCTTCTCGACGAAGGCGACGAGGTCCATGTTGGTGCTGCCGAGTACGGCGATATGGGTCATGGGCGGAGTGCCTCCCGGTGGGTGAGGTGGGCCAGGGTGTCGAAGCCGGTGCCGTTGAAGTCGCCGACGGAGGTGGACAGGCGGTTCTTGAGCGGGTCCGTCCAGTGGTCGGGGAGGGCGTCGGGGTGTCCCGCGAGGAGCCCGGCGATGCTGCCGGCCGTGGCGCCGTTGGAGTCGGTGTCCCAACCGCCGGAGACGGCACGGGAGATGGAGCCGGTGAAGTCGCCGTCGGCGTGAGCGAGGGCGGCGGTGATCAGGGCGGTGTTGGGGATGGCGTGGACCCAGTGGGTTTCGGCGTGGACGGCGTGGAGTTCGTCCACGACCGCGTCGAAGTCGTCGTGTTTCTGGGCCAGTTGTACGGCGTGGTGGACGGCCTGGGCGAGGCGGGAGGCCGGGGGGACGACCGTGAGGCCGGTGGCCAGGCAGGTGTGGATGTTCCCGGTGCCGGTCGCTGCCTGGGCGATGGTGGCCGCGATGAACATCGCCGCGTAGACGCCGTTGGCGGTGTGGGTGAGGGTGGCGTCCTTGTGGGCCTGTTCCGCCGCTGCCGCCGGGTTTCCCGGGTTGGTCCAGCCGTGCATGTCGGCGCGGATCAGGGCGCCGATCCATTCGCGGAAGGGGTTGCGGTGGGCGGCTGTGCGTGGGGGTTCCAGGCCGGAGAGGAGGTTGCGGTAGGCGATGCGTTCCGCGGTGAAGGTGCGGCCGGCGGGGAGTTCGTTCAGCCAGAGCTCCGCTACGTCCGTGGTGGTGAAGTCTCTTCCGTGGCGTTGGAGGAGGAGCAGGTTGAGGAGGGGGTAGTTGAGGTCGTCGTCCTCGGGCATGCCGTCGATGTTCTCGGCGAGGGAGGTGGTTGCCGAGCGGCGGTTCCAGGGGTGTTGGGAGAGGAGGCCTTCTGGGACGCCCTTGGCGGTGAAGTAGGTGGTGGGAGGCCAGTTGCCGGTGGGTTCGGCGAGGGCGCGGATGGCGGCCAAGGGGAGTTTCTCCACTGGTTTGCCCAGGAGGCATCCGGCTGCTCTGCCCAGCCAGGCGGCTTCGAGGCCGGCCTGGGTGGGGGGTGCTGTGGGAGTGGGATCGTTCGGCCAGTTCGGGCACCGGGACTTGATCTTCTCCAGGTCCGTCGGCTCGTGGTCCTTCACCTTGCTCGGCAGGTCCGCCAGTTCGTCCAGCAGGTCGTTTGCCAGCAGGCGGAGGTAGCGCGACGCCGGGTCGGGGGACGCGCCTGCGCTCCGTGGGGCCTCCAAGCCTCCCGCCGCCTTCCAGCGCGCCGCGATTCTCGACGGTTCCCGGCCGTCCTGGGCCGCCTGGCGCAACTCGTGGCCGATCAGGTCCTCCGGCTGGACCCACGTCAGGCGGAGCATGCCGGGGCTCCGAGGTGGGTGAGCGCCTGTTCGTGGGCGCGGCGGCGGCGTACGTCCTGTTCGAAGATCTCGCGGGTCACCTCGGTCAGCGTGCGTGCCGGTTCCCACAGGTCCAGGCGGCTGGCGTCGGCCACCTGTTTCGACCAGTCCTCGGGGACCGGGTGGCCCAGGGCGCCGGAGAGGGCGCCTGCCATCGTGGCGATGGAGTCGCAGTCGCGGCCGTAGTTCACCGAGCCGAGGACTGCCTGGCGGTAGTCGCCCGCCGACAGCAGCAACATGCCCAGGGCGATGGGGAGTTCCTCGATCGCGTGCAGGCGGGACGGGCGGCGGGCGCCGAGGGACGGGGAGCGGTAGTCGGGGCCCACCGTGTCGTACGGGGCCACCGCTTGGCGCAGCGGCGTCAGGACCGACTCGAACTCGCTGTGCTGGGCCGCTTCTTCGCAGACCTTCTCGATCGCCTCGCGTGTGCCGTCCTTCGCCAGGGACAGGCACGTGGCGATCACCGAGTCCGGGGTCGCCCCGGGGGTGCAGGCCGCCGAGACCGCCGCCGCGAAGACTCCCGCGGCCTCACGGCCGTACGACGACTGGTGCGCGCCCGCGATGTCGAGCGCCTCGGCGTAGGCGGCGGGTGGGTTGGCCGCGTTGACGAGGCCCACGGGGGCCATGTACATCGCGGCGCCGCAGTTCACGATGTTGCCGGTGCCGGCTTCTCGGGGGTCCGCATGGCCGTAGTGGAGGCGGGTCACCAGCCATTTCTCGGCGAGGAAGATGCGCTGCAGAGGGAGAGCCTCGGATTCGAGTTCGGGGATCCAGCGCGGGTTCGTCATCAGGTCCGGGACCAGGTGGTCGGCGACGGCGTAGGCGTCGAGGTGGTCGCGGACGGTGGCGTAGACCCTGATCAGCGCGTGGGTCATCAAGGTGTCGTCGGTGACGTGGCCGTCGCCCTTGTGGTACGGCGCGATGGGGCGGGCCGTGCGCCAGGCGTCGCCGTTCCAGGGGCCGACGATGCCGTGGACGCGGCTGCCGTGGCGTTCGACGATCTGGTCGGGGGAGTAGCCCTCGACCGGGCCGCCCAGGGCGTCCCCGACGGCGGCTCCGACGAGTGCTCCGGTGATCCGGTCGTCCAGGCTCGCCTCTTTGTTGCTTTCTGGAGCTTTGGGCTTCATGTGGCGAATCATCCTCCTGCCCCGGCCGGTTGCGTGGCTTCGAGGAGTTCGGCGAGTTCCACGAGGTCCGTGCCGGTGAGGCGGGGGAGGGCGCAGCCGGAGAGGGTGCGGCAGGAATCGCGCCAGGAGGCGGGGATCGCGGCGCCGCCGCCGAGGGCGCCGGTGAGGGCGCCGACGAGGGCGGGGGCGGAGTCGGCGACCCGGGAGAGGCAGGCTGCGGCGGGGACGGCTTCGGCGATGCGGCCGTGCGCGGCGGTGGTGAGGGCGAGGGCGACCGGGACGGTTTCGGCTGCTGCGATGCCGTAGCTGTAGACGTGGTCGACGATCTGGTGTTCCAGGTGGGGGATGAGTTCGAAGGCGCCGGCCGCCTCGTCGGCGAGGGTGAGGGCGTGGCGGGCGTTGCGGCCGATCTCGGTCTCGGGCGGGAGTTCTTCGAGGGCGGCTTCGACGCAGGTGGCCGGGTCGGCGCCGGCGAGGGCCAGGGCGAGGGCCGCGGCCATGGCGCGGGCGCCGTGGACTCCGTCGCCGTCCTGGGTGTAGTGGGCGTCGAACTCGGCCAGTTCCGCGGCGAGTTGGGGGTCGCCGGGGTGGGCCACCGCCAGAACGCAGGCCCGGATGCAGGCCGCGTCGTCGAAGTAGTGGGGGTTGTCGTGGCCGGTGGCGGGTGGGCGCAGGCCGGTGGCGAGGTTGCCGAGGCCCGCGCGGACGGAGATGCGGGCGCGGAGGGGGAGGACCGCGGATTCGACCTCGGGGGCGCGGTCCGCTGCTGCGGCCACCTCGCTGGCTACGGCGTTCCAGGTGAGGTCGATGGCCGCGCGCATGCGGCGGTGGCGGCTGAGGTCGCCGAGGGCTGTGTCGTCGCCTGCTCTCAGTACGGCTTCTGCGGCGAAGGCTGCCCATTCCGCGTCGTCCGAGGGGCCGAGGCGGAGGGGCTCGGGGGGTTGGTTCAGGGCGATGGGGACGGGGAGGGTGGTGGTGGCGTTCTGTTCGGCGAAGGTGTCGAGTTCGCGGGTGAGGCGGCGGGTCCATTCCGGCATGCGGGCGGCTCGGTGGCGGGCGGCGGGCCAGCCGGCGGCGTCGCCCGCGGCGAGGCCCAGCAGGAGGCCTTCGGTTCTGCGGGGGGTGTGCGCCCCCGCCGCCCCTACCCGTCCCTTCCCCAGGGGCGCTGCCCCTTCGACCCCGCCAGGGGGCTCCGCCCCCCGGACCCCCGTCGGCCCTGAAGGGGCCTCGTCCTCGAACGCCGGACGGGCTGACATGCCTGGCCTGAGTGTCACTGTTCCCCCTCCGCCGCCAGTACGTAGTCGCCCGGCGTCAGCAGGTCCGCCACGTCCAGTACGTGGTGGCCGCGCATCGCCGGCAGGCAGGTGCCGCGGGCCGGGCCGATGGCCGTTGCCCACTCCGCCGGGATCGATGACGCGCCCTCTGTCGCTCCTGCCAGGGCGCCTGCCACTGCCGCCGTCGTGTCCGCGTCCCGGCCCATGTTCACCGCTGTCAGGACCGAGTGGACGAAGTCGCCGTCCGCCGCCGCGTAGGCGCCGAAGGCCAGGGCCACCGCCTCGGGGGCCAGGTCGGTCCAGGGATAGCCGCCGACGACCACCGCGGAGCGGACCGCTCGTTCGCCTCGGTGGGCCACCGCCACCGCCCGGCGCAGGGAGCGGGCCGTCCAGGAGTCGTCGGGGACCACCGCCAGGGCCGAGGCCACTACCGCGATCGTGGGGGCGCCCGCCATCGCCGCCGCCACTCCCGCCGCCACCGCCTGACCGCCGTAGATGCCCTCGCCGTCATGGCTCACCGAGCCGTCGATCGCCACCAGGCGGGCCGCCTCGGCCGGGCGGCCGGCGGCGAAGACGCCGAAGGGGGCCGCGCGCATGGCCAGGCCGTCGCTCCAGGCGTGGCGGTGCTGCGCGGAGATGGGGGCCGCCAGGCCCCGGCGGAGGTTCTCCAGGGTGCCGCGCTCGCTGAAGCCGGCGCCCCGGAACGGGCCCTCGTCGCGGTCCGCGATCCACTCGTGCCAGGCCGCCTCCACATGCGCCGGTGTCAGCGCCGAGCCGTGGCGGGCCAGCAGCAGGCCGGAGAAGATCGCGTACTCCGTGTCGTCCGTGCCGGAGGGGGTGTCGACGACGTAGCCCGTGATCCGGCCCCAGCGGGCTCGGATTTCTGATGGCTTCATGTTTTCCGCCGGGGCTCCCAGCGCGTCTCCTACCGCCAGGCCCAGCAGCGCGCCCCGCGCCCGGTCGCGGAGTTCGGCGGCGTCCCCCGGCGCCGGGACCGAGGGGATGCAGGCGATCGATGCCATACGCGGCCTCTCCTCCGGGGCTCCCAGGGCGCGGAGCCCTTTGCGGATGTGTCCCACGGGAGGGGGGCGGGAGAGCCTCACCCGCCTCAGCGTCACCCGGTCGACATCTGTGCGCTCCATCTATCGAATGAGCGCCTAAATGGAAATCTGCAGGTTAGACCAGCCTTTCCTTGCTGGCGGCGATGAAATGTACGACGTAGATTGGTGGTTGTCGAAGAATAGAAGTTGTCTAAACATAGCCTTTCCTAAGTCCGAGGGGGACCAGCGACATGGCCATCATCGAGACCGAGGCCGCACTCCACGAGGCGCACCGCGACAACCACACCCACCGCGATGTGAACGGCGGCTGGCTGCGCCCCGCTGTCTTCGGTGCCATGGACGGACTCGTCTCCAACCTCGCCCTGATGACCGGTGTCGCCGGTGGGCAGGTCAGTCATCAGACCGTGGTGCTGACCGGGCTCGCCGGGCTTGCCGCCGGCGCCTTCTCCATGGCCGCCGGCGAGTACACCTCCGTAGCCTCGCAGCGCGAGCTCGTCGAGGCCGAGCTGGATGTCGAGCGGCGGGAGCTGCGCAAGCATCCGGAGGACGAGGAGGCGGAGCTGGCCGCTCTGTATCGGGCGCGCGGGGTCGACGCCCATCTCGCCGGCGAAGTCGCCCGGCAGCTCTCCCGGGATCCCGAGCAGGCCCTGGAGATACACGCCCGCGAGGAACTCGGGATCGATCCGGGCGACCTGCCCTCGCCGACCGTCGCCGCCGTTTCCTCCTTCGGCTCCTTCGCGGTCGGCGCCCTGCTCCCCGTACTGCCCTATCTGCTCGGCGCGACCGCGCTGTGGCCCGCCGTGCTGCTCGCGCTGTCCGGGCTCTTCGGCTGCGGTGCCGTCGTGGCCCAGGTGACCGCGCGCACCTGGTGGTACAGCGGTTTGCGGCAACTTGCCCTGGGTGGTGCCGCGGCCGGTGTGACGTACGCCCTGGGCAGCCTGTTCGGAACGGCCGTAGGATAGCGCGACTGGAACTTATGCGTTGGGCCGCATAAGTAGCCGTTACTCGCTGGTTTCGAATGCTTAACCACCGGGCATGAGCCGTAAGCGCTGTGGGCAATGGTGCCTGCCGCGCACCTGTGCGAGGTGAGCGACGACGCCCTCCTCGTCACCGTCCGACAGGCACCGATCTGATCGATCTTGTCCCTGCCGGGCCCCATCACTTTCGGCCGCTCTTCGCGGCCTTGCCGCCACCCCGCGGCGTCCGCATGCTGGAACGGAGTATCCGGTTCCCGAGAACCGCTCCATCATGTAACCTGCACGAAATTTTGATCTCAGCGCGGTTCCCAGCGCAGATCACCCGCAGAGGGCCAACGTCGTCCCTCGGCACCTGCTAAATGCCACTGACGACGACGGGAGAGCCGATGCGTACGCCGCGCCAGCCGTCCCAGCATTCCGCGAATGGCCAGAACTGGTCGTTCATGGATGCTCGCCCTGCTGCGCAGGGTATGTACGACCCCCGCAACGAGCACGACGCCTGTGGCGTCGGCTTCGTGGCCACCCTCACCGGCGAGGCGAGCCACGCGCTGGTCGAGCAGGCGCTCACGGTTCTGCGCAACCTGGAGCACCGCGGTGCCACCGGCTCCGAGCCCGACTCGGGTGACGGCGCGGGCATCCTGTCCCAGGTGCCGGACGCCTTCTTCCGCGAGGTGGCCGGATTCGAGCTGCCTGCGGCCGGTGCGTACGCCGTCGGTATCGCCTTCCTGCCGGAGGACGGGACCGAGGACGCCGTCTCACAGATCGAGACGATCGCCGTCGAGGAGGGCCTTACCGTCCTCGGCTGGCGTGAGGTTCCCGTCGCTCCCGAACTGCTCGGCGCCACCGCCCGTTCGACGATGCCCGCCTTCCGGCAGATCTTCGTCGGCGACGGCGTCTCGGAGGACATCGACCTCGACCGCAAGGCCTTCGTGCTGCGCAAGCGCGCCGAGCGCGAGGCCGGCGTCTACTTCCCGTCGCTGTCCGCCCGCACGATCGTGTACAAGGGCATGCTGACCACCGGCCAGCTGGAGCCCTTCTTCCCGGACCTGTCCGACCGCCGCTTCGCCTCCGCGATCGCGCTCGTGCACTCCCGGTTCTCCACGAACACCTTCCCGTCGTGGCCGCTCGCCCACCCGTACCGCTTCGTCGCGCACAACGGTGAGATCAACACCGTCAAGGGCAACCGCAACTGGATGCGGGCCCGTGAGTCGCAGCTCGTCTCCGAGCTGGTCGGTACGGAGAAGCTGGGGCGGATCTTCCCGGTCTGCACGCCGGACGCCTCCGACTCCGCCTCCTTCGACGAGGTCCTCGAACTCCTGCACCTGGGCGGCCGTTCGCTGCCGCACTCCGTGCTGATGATGATCCCGGAGGCGTGGGAGAACCACGACTCCATGGACCCGGCCCGGCGCGCCTTCTACCAGTTCCACGCCACGATGATGGAGCCCTGGGACGGCCCGGCCTGTGTCACCTTCACCGACGGCAAGCAGGTCGGCGCGGTCCTGGACCGCAACGGCCTTCGCCCCGGCCGCTACTGGGTCACCGACGAGGGCCTGGTCGTCCTCGGCTCCGAGGTCGGCGTCCTCGACATCGACCCCTCCAAGGTCGTCCGCAAGGGCCGGCTGCAGCCCGGCAGGATGTTCCTCGTCGACACCGTCGAGCACCGCATCATCGAGGACGACGAGATCAAGGCCCAGCTCGCCGCGGAGGCGCCCTACGCGGAGTGGCTTGAGGCCGGCGAGATCGAGCTGTCCGACCTGCCCGAGCGCGAGCACATCGTGCACACGCACGCCTCGGTCACCCGCCGCCAGCAGACCTTCGGTTACACCGAGGAGGAGCTGCGGATCATCCTGGCGCCGATGGCCAAGTCGGCCGCCGAGCCGATCGGTTCGATGGGCACCGACTCGCCGATCGCCGCGCTGAGCGAGCGTCCGCGCCTGCTCTTCGACTACTTCACCCAGCTGTTCGCGCAGGTCACCAACCCGCCGCTGGACGCCATCCGCGAGGAGCTGGTCACCTCGCTGCGCTCCTCGCTCGGTCCGCAGGGCAACCTGCTGGAGCCGACGGCCGCGTCCTGTCGTAGCGTCACGCTGCCGTTCCCGGTGATCGACAACGACGAGCTGGCCAAGCTCATCCACATCAACGCCGACGGCGACATGCCCGGCTTCAAGGCCGCGACCCTGTCCGGCCTGTACCGCGTCTCCGGCGGCGGTGACGCCCTCGCCGCGCGCATCGAGGAGATCTGCGCCGAGGCCGACGCCGCCATCGAGAACGGCGCCCGCCTGATCGTCCTGTCGGACCGCCACTCCGACGCCGAGCACGCGCCGATCCCCTCGCTGCTGCTCACCGCGGCCGTCCACCACCACCTCATCCGCACCAAGCAGCGCACCCAGGTGGGCCTGCTGGTCGAGGCCGGTGACGTCCGCGAGGTCCACCACGTCGCCCTGCTCATCGGCTTCGGCGCCGCGGCGGTCAACCCGTACCTGGCGATGGAGTCGGTGGAGGACCTGGTCCGCGCCGGCACCTTCCTGCCCGGTATGGAGCCCGAGCAGGCCATCCGCAACCTGATCTACGCCCTGGGCAAGGGTGTTCTGAAGGTCATGTCGAAGATGGGCATCTCCACCGTCGCCTCCTACCGGGGCGCCCAGGTCTTCGAGGCCGTCGGTCTTGACCAGGCCTTCGTGGAGAAGTACTTCAACGGCACCGCCACCAAGATCGGCGGCGTCGGCATCGACGTCATCGCCAAGGAGGTCGCCGCCCGCCACGCCAAGGCGTACCCGGCCTCCGGCATCGCCCCGGCGCACCGCGCGCTGGACATCGGCGGCGAGTACCAGTGGCGCCGTGAGGGCGAGCCGCACCTGTTCGACCCGGAGACGGTCTTCCGTCTCCAGCACTCGACGCGCACCGCGCGCTACGACATCTTCAAGAAGTACACGGACCGGGTGAACGAGCAGTCCGAGCGCCTGATGACGCTCCGCGGCCTGTTCGGCTTCAAGTCGGACCGTCAGCCGATCTCCATCGACGAGGTCGAGCCGGTCTCCGAGATCGTCAAGCGCTTCTCCACGGGCGCCATGTCGTACGGCTCCATCTCCAAGGAGGCGCACGAGACCCTCGCCATCGCCATGAACCAGCTGGGCGGCAAGTCCAACACCGGTGAGGGCGGCGAGGACGCGGACCGGCTGTACGACCCGGCGCGGCGTTCGTCGATCAAGCAGGTCGCCTCCGGCCGCTTCGGCGTGACCTCCGAGTACCTGGTCAACGCCGACGACATCCAGATCAAGATGGCCCAGGGCGCCAAGCCCGGTGAGGGCGGTCAGCTGCCCGGCCACAAGGTGTACCCGTGGGTCGCCAAGACGCGTCACTCGACGCCGGGCGTGGGCCTGATCTCCCCGCCGCCGCACCACGACATCTACTCCATCGAGGACCTGGCCCAGCTGATCCACGACCTGAAGAACGCGAACCCGCAGGCGCGGATTCACGTCAAGCTGGTCTCCGAGGTCGGCGTCGGCACGGTCGCGGCGGGTGTGTCCAAGGCGCACGCGGACGTGGTCCTGATCTCCGGCCACGACGGTGGTACGGGTGCGTCGCCGCTGACCTCGCTCAAGCACGCCGGTGGTCCTTGGGAGCTGGGCCTCGCCGAGACCCAGCAGACCCTGCTGCTCAACGGCCTGCGCGACCGCATCGTCGTGCAGACCGACGGTCAGCTCAAGACCGGCCGTGACGTGGTCATCGCCGCGCTGCTCGGCGCCGAGGAGTTCGGTTTCGCGACCGCGCCGCTCGTCGTCTCCGGCTGCGTCATGATGCGCGTCTGCCACCTGGACACCTGCCCGGTCGGCATCGCCACCCAGAACCCGACGCTGCGCGACCGGTTCTCCGGCAAGGCCGAGTACGTCGTGAACTTCTTCCGGTTCATCGCCGAGGAGGTCCGCGAGATCCTCGCCGAGCTGGGCTTCCGCTCCATCGAGGAGGCCGTCGGCCACGCCGAGGCGCTCGACGTGACCCGCGCGGTCGACCACTGGAAGGCGCAGGGCCTGGACCTGGCCCCGCTGTTCCATGTGCCCGAGCTGCCCGAGGGCGCGGTCCGCCACCAGCTGATCGAGCAGGACCACGGCCTGGAGAAGGCGCTCGACAACGAGCTGATCAAGCTCGCCTCCGACGCCCTCGCCGCGGACTCCGCCACCGACGCCCAGCCGGTGCGCGCCCAGGTCGCCATCCGCAACATCAACCGCACGGTCGGCACCATGCTCGGCCACGAGGTGACGAAGAAGTTCGGTGGCGCGGGCCTGCCCGACGACACCATCGACATCACCTTCACCGGCTCGGCCGGCCAGTCCTTCGGCGCCTTCCTCCCGCGCGGTGTCACGCTGCGCCTGGAGGGCGACGCCAACGACTACGTCGGCAAGGGCCTCTCCGGCGGCCGGGTGATCGTCCGTCCCGACCGGGGCGCCGACCACCTCGCCGAGTTCTCCACGATCGCGGGCAACACCATCGCGTACGGCGCGACCGGCGGCGAGCTGTTCCTGCGCGGCCGGACCGGTGAGCGGTTCTGCGTCCGCAACTCCGGCGCGACCGTCGTATCCGAGGGCGTGGGCGACCACGGCTGCGAGTACATGACCGGCGGTCACGCGGTGGTGCTCGGCGAGACGGGCCGTAACTTCGCGGCCGGTATGTCGGGCGGTGTCGCCTACGTCATCGACCTCGACCGCGACAACGTCAACGTCGGCAACCTCGACGCGATCGAGGCGCTGGCGGACGAGGACCGGCAGTGGCTGCACGGCGTGGTGCGCCGCCACGCCGAGGAGACCGGCTCGACGGTCGCCGAGAAGCTGCTCGCGGACTGGGACACGTCCGTGGAGCGCTTCAGCAAGATCATCCCCAGCACGTACAAGGCAGTGCTCGCCGCCAAGGACGCCGCCGAGCGAGCCGGTCTCTCCGAGACCGAGATCACCGAGAAGATGATGGAGGCGGCGACCAATGGCTGATCCCAAGGGCTTTCTCAACCACGGCCGCGAGGTCGCCAAGTCCCGCCCGGTCGAGGAGCGACTCCGCGACTGGAACGAGGTCTACGTCCCCGGCTCCCTGCTGCCGATCATCAGCAAGCAGGCCAGCCGCTGCATGGACTGCGGTATCCCGTTCTGCCACAACGGCTGTCCGCTCGGGAACCTGATCCCGGAGTGGAACGACTACGCCTACCGCGAGGACTGGTCGGCCGCGCAGGAGCGGCTGCACGCGACCAACAACTTCCCGGAGTTCACCGGTCGCCTCTGCCCGGCCCCCTGTGAGTCGGCGTGTGTGCTCGGCATCAACCAGCCGGCCGTCACCATCAAGAACGTCGAAGTCTCCATCATCGACAAGGCGTGGGAGACCGGTGACGTCGCCCCGCAGGCGCCCGAGCGCCTGTCCGGCAAGACGGTCGCGGTGATCGGCTCGGGCCCGGCGGGCCTGGCCGCCGCCCAGCAGCTCACGCGGGCCGGCCACACCGTCGCCGTCTACGAGCGCGCGGACCGTGTCGGCGGCCTTCTCCGCTACGGCATCCCCGAGTTCAAGATGGAGAAGCGGCACATCAACCGCCGTATCGAGCAGATGCGCGCGGAGGGCACCCGCTTCCGGACCGGTATCGAGATCGGCCGTGACCTCAAGGCGACCGACCTGAAGAAGCGGTACGACGCGGTCGTCATCGCCGCCGGTGCCACCACCGCCCGTGATCTGCCCGTCCCCGGGCGGGAGTTGACCGGCATCTACCAGGCCATGGAGTACCTGCCGCTGGCCAACAAGGTGCAGGAGGGCGACTACGTCACCGCGCCGATCTCGGCCGAGGGCAAGCACGTCGTCGTCATCGGCGGCGGCGACACCGGCGCCGACTGCGTGGGCACCGCCCACCGCCAGGGCGCGGCCTCGGTGACGCAGCTGGAGATCATGCCCCGCCCGAACGACGAGCGGAACAACGTCTCCCAGCCGTGGCCGACCTTCCCGATGCTCTACAAGGTCACCTCCGCGCACGAGGAGGGCGGCGAGCGGGTCTACTCCGTCTCGACGACCCACTTCGAGGGCGACGAGGACGGCAACGTCCAGTGGCTGCACCTCACCGAGGTGGAGTTCATCGAGGGCAAGCTGACCCCGAAGCCGGGCACCGAGCGGAAGATCCCCGCCCAGCTGGTGACCCTCGCCATGGGCTTCACCGGTACGGACCGCGAGAACGGCCTCGTGGACCAGTTCGGCCTGGACCTCGACGAGCGCGGCAACATCGCCCGTGACGCCGAGTTCCAGACCAATGTGCCGGGCGTGTTCGTCGCCGGTGACGCGGGCCGCGGTCAGTCGCTGATCGTGTGGGCCATCGCCGAGGGCCGCTCCGCCGCCCGTGGCGTGGACCGCTTCCTGACCGGCGCCAGCGATCTGCCGGCCCCGGTCCGCCCGACCGACCGGGCCCTGATGGTCTGACGGTCCCCCGAGGACCGCTCAAGAGACGTCCCGTACAAAGGCGTACGGAACACTGATGGCGCCTGCCCCTTGTCCCCGACCGGACGACTGGGCAGGCGCCGTCGCACTTACCGGGCAGCTCCTCGAACCGCACCGTGGCGTCCTCGGTGAGGGGGAGGACCGCCGCCGTTGTGGCGGCGGTCCTCCTCGCCGTCGGCGGCTGTACGCCGGAGCGCGAGGAGGCGCCCGTGATCCGGGGCATCACCCTGCCCTCCTGGTACCGCACCGACTACGACAGCCCCGCCGCCGACCGCTATCCGCGGGACATCAAGGCCACCGGGGCGGGCTGGGTCACCTTCACCCCGACCTGGTACCAGAAGCGCAGGGGCGACTCGGTGCTGCGGCCCACCGAGGAGACGGCGAGCGACGCGGGGCTCAGGCGGATCGTGCGGCGGGCGCACGCGCAGGGCCTGAAGGTGATGATCAAACCCCATGTCGATCTGCCCGGCGACGGCGACCGCGCCGGCATCCGCCCCCGCGACCGAGCCGCCTGGTTCACGTCGTACCGGCGCTTCATCACCCACTACGCCGAGCTGGCGGAGGCGATGGACACGGAACAGTTCGCCGTCGGCACCGAACTCGCGGGCGTCTCCGGGCACCGGTGATGGCGACGGGCAAGGCGGCGAACGCCAGGATTCCGGTATGTCTCACTTGAGCCCCGCGACCTTCAGCACGGCCGCCAGCACCAGTACCGCCAGGACCGCCGCACAGGCCACCGCCTGGATCAGCACCCGGCGCGGACCGCGGGGCACATAGGCGTACGCCAGCGCCACCACCCCGCCGGTCAGCAGTCCGCCGAGGTGGCCCTGCCAGGAGGTCAGGCCCGCGGAGACCAGCAGCCAGAGCAGCAGGAAGCCCATGAAGCGGTTGATGGCGCGCATGTCGGCGCCGATCCGGCGGGCCACGACGTAGTACGCCGCGCCCAGCCCGAAGATGGCGCCGGACGCGCCCAGCGAGGACTGTGCGGGGTCGGCCAGGAACAGCTCGAAGACCGAGCTGCCGAGCGCCGAGATCAGATAGAGCGCCAGATAGCGGGACCGCCCGAGCATGGGCTCCACCGCCCGGCCGAGCGTCCACAGCGAGAACATGTTCATCACGATGTGCAGCAGCCCGAACGTGCCCTCGGTCGGCTCCAGGTGCAGGAACGAGCTGGTGATCAGCCGCTCCCACTCCCCGGCTACCAGACCCTCGGCCTGATAGTCGGCCGGGTACCCGGACTGGTACACGTAGTAGGCGCCGTCCGGACCCAGCAGCCGGGCCGCGACCATCGAGAACCGCTCGACGATCGCCGGGCGCACCACCTCGGCCAGATAGGCCAGCACGTTCAGCGCGATCAGGACGTACGTCACCACCGGCGTCCGGGAGATCCGGCCGCCCACGATCGTGCGCGCCTGCCGTACCGACTTCGCGCCCTCCCGTACGCACTCCACGCACTGGTGGCCGACGGACGCCTCGCGCATGCAGTCCGGGCAGATGAACCGCTCGCAGCGCGTGCAGCGGACGTACGACTCCAGCGCGGGATGGCGGTAGCAGGTCGTGACGGTGGACTCGGGTTCCAAGCCGGCTCCTCGAAAGGCAATGGGACGGTCGGTGAGCCGGTGGGGACGGCGGCGAACAAGATAACGAACACCTGTGGATGCCGGGAGAGGCGGGCCAAGTGTGACGTAACCTCGGCAGGCAGTCGGTCGAGTCAAGGGGGAAGCCGCATGGCGGCGATCAGTCTCAGCAAGGTGGAGGAGAGCGCGCCCGCGCTGGTCAGCCTGTACAAGAGCGCCGGGGTGTCACTCAGCAAGCACGGCCTGGACGGGCTGCGGGCCGCGGTCTATCTGGTGGTCGACTACTCCGGTTCCATGAAGCCGTACTACAAGGACGGCAGTGTGCAGGCGCTCGCCGACCGGGTGCTCGGGCTCTCCGCGCATCTCGACGACGACGGCCGGGTGCCGGTGGTGTTCTTCTCCACCGAAGTCGACGCGGAGACCGATATCGCCCTCGCCGATCACCAGGGGCGCATCGAGCGGATCGTGGCCGGGCTCGGGCACATGGGCAAGACCAGCTACCACCTCGCCATGGACGCGGTCATCGACCACTACCTCGACAGCGGCTCCCGCGAACCCGCCCTCGTGGTCTTCCAGACCGACGGCGGCCCGGTCAACAAGCTCGCCGCGGAACGGTACCTGTGCAAGGCGGCCCGGCTGCCGCTGTTCTGGCAGTTCATCGGCTTCGGGGACCCCTCCAGCAAGCAGTTCGACTATCTGCGCAAACTGGACGACCTGTCGGTGCCGGACAAGCGGGTGGTCGACAACGCCGGCTTCTTCCACGCGGGGTCGGATCCGCGCAAGGTCTCCGACGGGGAGTTGTACGACCGCCTGGTGGCCGAGTTCCCGAAGTGGCTGGTGGCGGCGCGGGCGCAGGGGATCGTCCCGCCACGCGCCTGAACCGGTCCGAGGCCGCACGCACCGTTGGCTCAGCCGTGCCTCCGTGCCACCCTGAGGTTGATCCGACGGGGAGGGCGACGACGTATGGACGGCGCACGATCGGACAACCGGACGGCTCGCAGGGGTGCGGCCGGCAAGGGCGAGAAGGTCGCCGACTGGGCCGACGGGCGGCTCGGCATCTACTCGCTCGGCAAGGGGATGCGGAAGGCCTTTCCCGACCACTGGTCCTTCATGCTCGGCGAGGTCTGTCTCTACAGCTTCATCGTCCTGATCCTCACCGGCATCTACCTCACGCTCTTCTTCGAGCCGAGCGGTGTCGAGGTCGTCTACCAGGGCTCGTACGAGCCGCTCAACGGCGTGATGATGACCCGGGCCTTCGAGTCCACCCTGGACATCAGCTTCGATGTGCGCGGAGGTCTGCTGATCCGGCAGATGCACCACTGGGCCGCACTGGTCTTCGTCACCGGCATGCTGGTGCACATGATGCGGGTGTTCTTCACCGGCGCCTACCGCAAGCCCCGCGAGGTCAACTGGGTGTTCGGCTGGACCCTGTTGATGCTCGGCATCATCACAGGTCTGACCGGCTACTCCCTCCCCGACGACCTGCTCTCCGGCACCGGGATCCGGTTCGCGCAGGGCGCCATCCTGTCGGTGCCGATCGTCGGGACGTATCTGTCGTTCTTCCTGTTCGGCGGGGAGTTCCCGGGCCACGACATCATCTCGCGCCTGTTCCCGATCCATGTGCTGCTGCTGCCCGGGATCATGCTGGGCCTGGTGGTCGCCCATGTGATCCTGGTCTGGGTCCACAAGCACACGCAGTTCCCGGGCCCTGGACGCGATCAGCGGACGGTCACCGGGATGCCGCTGCTGCCGGTGTACATGGCCAAGGCGGGCGGCTTCTTCTTCCTGGTCTTCGGGACGCTCGCGATCATGGGCGGTCTTGCTCAGATCAACCCCGTGTGGGCCTTCGGGCCCTACCGCCCCGACCTGGTCACCACCGGCGCCCAGCCCGACTGGTACCTCGGCTTCTCCGAGGGCCTGATCCGGGTGATGCCGGGATGGGAGATCAACGCCTGGGGCCACACCCTGGTGCTCGGCGTGCTCATCCCCTTCTCGCTCTTCCCGCTGATCCTGCTCGCCCTCGGCGCGTATCCCTTCGTCGAGGCGTGGATCACCGGCGACAAACGCGACCACCACATCCTGGACCGGCCGCGCAACGTACCCGTGCGCACAGGCCTCGGGGTGGCCTGGCTGACCCTGTACGTGGTGCTGCTGACCGGCGGCGGCAACGACATCGTGGCCACGCATCTGCATCTGTCCATCAACGCCATCACCTGGTTCGTGCGGGTCGCCGTCTTCGTGGGGCCAGTCCTCGCCTTCATCATCACCAAACGGATCTGTCTCGGTCTCCAGCGCCGGGACCGGGACAAGGTGCTGTACGGCAGGGAGACCGGCACGATCAAACGGCTCCCGCACGGCGAGTACGTCGAGGTCCACGAGCCCCTCTCGCAGGCGCAGTTGTACGCCCTGACCCAGCACGAGCAGCCCCCGCCGTACGAGATCGGGCCGCTGGTCGACGCGAACGGGGTGCGCCGGCCGGTGAAGGCTTCCCAGCGGGTGCGGGCCCGTCTGGCGCGAGCCATGTTCGGGCCCGAGACCCACATCCCGAAACCGACGGCCGAGGAGTACCGCGAGCTCACCAGCGGCGATCACCGCCACTGAGCACGACGGCCCGGCACTCCTCCGGCCCGCCCCAGGCGGTGCGCAGGGCGCGGGCCTTGGTCAGCCAGAGGGACAGATCGCACTCCGCCGTGTACCCGGTCGCGCCGTGCAGCTGGAGGGCGGTACGCGCGGTGGCGTACGCCGCTTCGCAGGCCGCGACCTTGGCGGCGGCGATGTCTTCGGGGGCCAGGGTGAGGGCGGCGCCGAGGACGAGGGGGCGGGCGAACTCCAGGGCGATCCTCGCGTCGGCGAGCTGGTGCTTGACGGCTTGGAACGAGCCTATGGGGGCGCCGAACTGGCTGCGCTGCTTGGCGTGGGCGACCGCCTTGGCGAGGAGGGTCAGTCCTACGCCGAGAGCCTGGGCGGCGGTGGTGAGACGGGCGAGGGCGAGGGCGCGTCCGGTGGGCGGGGCGGGGGTGAGCAGTTCGCCTGCTTCCAGGGCGGTGAGACGGCGGGCGGGGTCGATCGACGGACGTACGGGGCCGTGTCCGGGGGAGCGGAACAGGCCGTCGGGGGTGAGGGTGAGGCGGACGGTGGCCGCGTCCCCGTCGAGGGCGTACGGGCTGCCGTGGGCCACCGTCGCCATGGTCCCTCCGGAGACCAGTTCCTTGGACTCGGTGAGCAGGACGGCCGCCGTGACGGTCTCCACGAGCGGGCCGGGGACGGCATGGCGCCCCAGTTCCACGAAGGCGAGGGCGAGTTCGACGGGCCGGAGACCGAGCCCGCCGTACGCCTCCGGGACCGCGAGTCCGAACACCCCTGCCTCGGTGATACGGCCCCACAGCGCCCGCCCGCGCGCGTGCTCGCCCCGGCTCCAGTCCCGTACGACGGCCGGTGTGTCCGCGGCGCTCAGCATGGCGTCCAGGGAGGCGACGAAGGCCCGCTGTTCGACATCGAGCAGGAAGCGCATCACCGGCGTCCCTTCGGCAGGCCCAGCAGCCGTTCGGCGATGATGTCCCGCTGTATCTCGTTCGTCCCGGCGTAGATCGGGCCCGCGAGGGCGAAGACATAGCGCTCGGCCCACTCCGTGTCCGCCAGCTCGCCCTCCTCGCCGAGGAGATCGAGCGCTGTCTCGTGCAGGGCGATGTCGTACTCCGACCAGAACACCTTGTTCACGCTGGACTCGGGGCCGATCCGCTCGCCGTCGAGGAAGCGGGAGGCGGCGGCGTAGGTGAAGAGCTGGTAGGCGCGGGCGCCGATGAGGGCGTCGGCGACGCCTCTTTTCGTGGTCTCCGGCTCGCCTCGCGCCCGCCACAGGCGGTGGAGTCGCTCCGCGCTCGCCAGGAACCGTCCCGGCGAACGCAGCATCAGCCCCCGCTCGTTGCCCGCCGTGGACATCGCGATCCGCCAGCCCTGCCCCGGCTCGCCGATCACGTCCTCGTCCGGTACGAGGACCTCGTCCAGGAACAGCTCGGCGAAGGCAGGTTTCCCGTCCAGTCGGCGGACCGGGCGTACGGTGACCCCGGGTGCGCGCAGGTCGAACATCAGGTAGGTCAGCCCCTGGTGGGGCTTCGCCGCGTCCGGGGCGCTGCGGAACAGGCCGAAGGCGCGGTCCGCGAAGGCGGCCCGGGACGACCAGGTCTTCTGACCGGACAGCAGCCAGCCGCCGTCCGTGCGCCTGGCCCTCGATCGCAGGGACGCCAGATCCGACCCCGCCTCCGGCTCCGACCAGGCCTGCGCCCAGACGACCTCGCCGGAGGCCATCGGCGGCAGCACCCGCGCCCGCTGCTCCGCCGTACCGAAGTCGAAGAGCGTCGGCGCGAGCAGATGGATGCCGTTCTGGCTCACCCGACCCGGCGCACCGGCCGCGTAGTACTCCTCCTCGAACACCAGCCATTGGACGAGCGAAGCCGCCCGGCCGCCGTGCTCCGTCGGCCAGTTGACGACCGACCAGCGGTCCGCGGCCAGTTCGGCCTCCCACGCGCGGTGCGCCGCGAAGCCCTCCTCGGTCTCCAGGGACGGCAGCGGATCGGCCGGCACATGTGCGTGCAGCCAGGCCCGGGCCTCCGCGCGCAGCGCCGTCTCCTCCTCGGTGAACGTGAGATCCATCGGCCGCCGCTCCTTCCCTAACAAGTGTTTGGTAGGTTAGCGTGCCCCTATGACAGGCGTCGAGAGCCCGGCGTACGTCCCCGGGCACGGGCTGCTGAAGGGCCGTACCGCGGTCATCACGGCGGCCGGGGGCGCCGGGATCGGCAGGGCCACCGCACGCCGCTTCCTGGAGGAGGGCGCGCGGGTGCTGATCAGCGACGCGCACACCCGGCGGCTGAAGGAGTACGAGGCCGGGCTGGGCCGGGAGTTCCCGGGAGCGGTGACCGCCCTCGCCTGTGACGTCACCGACGAGGCCCAGGTGACGGCCCTGTTCGACACGGCCGTACAGGAGCACGGGCGGCTGGATGTCGTCGTCAACAACGCCGGGCTCGGCGGGACTTCGGCCCTCGTCGACATGACCGACGAACAGTGGTCGCGGGTGCTCGACGTGACGCTGACCGGCACCTTCCGGTGCACCCGGGCCGCCCTGCGCCGGATGCGGGAGACCGGCGGGGTGATCGTCAACAACGCCTCCGTGCTGGGCTGGCGTGCGCAGGCCGGGCAGGCGCACTACGCCGCCGCGAAGGCGGGCGTGATGGCGCTGACCCGGTGCGCGGCGATCGAGGCCGTCGCGTACGGGGTGCGCGTCAACGCCGTGGCGCCGAGCCTCGCCATGCACCCGCACCTGGCGAAGGTGACCTCGCCCGAACTGCTGGAGGAGCTCACCGCGCGGGAGGCCTTCGGGCGGTACGCCGAGCCCTGGGAGGTGGCCAACGTGATCGTGTTCCTGGCGTCCGGCTACTCCTCGTACCTGACCGGAGAGGTCGTCTCCGTCAGCAGCCAGCACCCGTAGGACGAGAATGGATCCGTGCCGACCAAGAAGAAGCCCCAGGTGACCGCCGCCCCCGCCCGGCGCCGCGAACTCCTCGACACCGCCGCCGAGGTCTTCGCCGAGCAGGGCTACAACGCCACCACCGTACGCAAGATCGCGGATCACGCGGGCATGCTCGCGGGCAGCCTCTACTACCACTTCGACTCCAAGGAGTCGATGCTGGAGGAGATCCTGCGCACCTTCCTCGACGAGCTGTGGGACGGCTACGACACCGTTCTCGGCGCCGAGCTGGGGCCGCGGGAGACCCTCGAAGCACTGGTCACCGAGTCGTTCCGGGAGATCGACCGGCACCGCGCCGCCGTCGCGATCTACCAGAAGGAGAGCAGACAGCTGGTGGCGCAGGAGCGGTTCGCGTTCCTCGCCGAGTCCCAGCTGAGGTTCGAGAAGGCGTGGCTGTCCACGCTGGAGCGCGGGGTCGCGGCCCGGGTCTTCCGTGCCGACCTCGACGTCCGGCTCACCTACCGGTTCGTGCGGGACACGGTGTGGGTCGCCGCGTCCTGGTACCGGCCCGGCGGACACCACAGCCCGGAGGAGATCGCCCGGCAGTACCTGTCGATGGTGCTGGACGGGATCGCCGTACGCGAATAACCCTGTCGAGCTTGGGAGTTGCCATGGCCGAGGCCTATATCGTCGAAGCGGTCCGTACGCCCGTCGGGCGGCGCGGGGGAGGGCTCGGCCAGGTGCATCCGGCCGACCTCGGCGCGCGGGTGCTGACGGAGCTGGTGGCGCGTACGGGCGTCGATCCGGCGGCCGTCGAGGACGTCGTGTTCGGGTGCCTGGACGCAGTGGGGCCGCAGGCCGGGGACATCGCGCGGACCTGCTGGCTGGCGGCCGGGCTGCCCGAGGAGGTGCCGGGCGTGACCGTCGACCGGCAGTGCGGATCCTCGCAGCAGGCCGTGCACTTCGCCGCGCAGGCCGTGCTGTCCGGCACCCAGGACCTGGTCGTGGCCGGCGGAGTGCAGAACATGTCGATGATCCCGATCGCCTACGCCACCCGGCAGGCCGCCGAGCCGCTCGGGCTGACGCAGGGCCCCTTCGCGGGCAGCGAGGGCTGGCGGGCGCGGTACGGCACGAAGCCGGTGAACCAGTTCGCCGGCGCCGAGATGATCGCCGCGAAGTGGGGGATCAGCAGGCGCGACCAGGAGGAGTTCGCGCTGCGGTCCCATCAGCGGGCGGTCCGGGCGATCGACGAGGGGCGCTTCGGTCGCGAGCTGGTGGCCTACGGCGACGTCGTGGCCGACGAGGGGCCGCGCCGGGACACCTCACTGGAGAAGATGGCCGCCCTGAAGCCGGTCGTGGACGGCGGCACGATCACCGCCGCCTGCTCCTCGCAGGTCTCCGACGGCGCGGCGGCCATGCTGCTCGCTTCGGAGAGGGCGGTGCGCGAGCACGGGCTCACGCCACGCGCGCGCGTGCACCATCTGTCGGTACGCGGCGAGGACCCGATCCGGATGCTCACCGCGCCCATACCGGCCACCGCGCACGCCCTGAAGAAGACCGGCATGACCATCGACGCGATCGACCTCGTCGAGATCAACGAGGCCTTCGCGCCGGTCGTCCTGGCCTGGCTGAAGGAGACCGGCGCGGACCCCGAGAGGGTCAACGTCAACGGCGGTGCCCTCGCCCTGGGTCATCCGCTGGGGGCCACAGGGGTGCGGCTCATGACGACCCTGCTGTACGAACTGGAGCGCACCGGCGGCCGGTTCGGGCTCCAGACGATGTGCGAGGGCGGAGGGCAGGCCAACGTGACGATCATCGAGAGGCTGTGAGACGCCGGCACGCCTCCTCGGCCTCCTTCATGATCCGCTCCACCAGGTCCTCGCACGACGGCAGGTCGTCGATCACCCCCGCGACCTGCCCCGACGCCATCACCCCGAGATCCGTACGGCCGTCCACCATCGACGCCCTGAGCAGCATCGGGGTGTTCGCGGCGAGCAGCACCTGGCTCCAGGTGAGGTCCTTGCCATGCCGCAGCGCCCGCCCGTCCTGGATCATCCGGTGCCAGCTCAGCCCCGAAAGGCGCCGGAAGCCCGCGGCCCGCCGTACGGCCTGGAACAGGGCCTTCGTACGGCCGGAGCGCTCCAGTGACTCGACCAGTTCGGTCCGGAGCATGCGGTGCGGCAGGCCGTCGACCGCCGTCGTGACGGTGACGTCGCGGACCGTCGCCGCCAGATACCGCGCCTTCACGGCGTCCGGGACCGTCGAGTCCGAGGTCAGCAGGAAGCGGGTGCCCATGGCGACGCCCGCCGCGCCATAGGCCAGCGCGGCGACCAGGCCCCGCCCGTCGAAGAACCCGCCCGCGGCCACGACCGGGATCCGTACGGCATCCACCACCTGCGGCAACAGCACCGTCGTAGCCACCTCGCCGGTGTGCCCGCCGCCCTCGCCGCCCTGCACGATCACCGCGTCCGCGCCCCAGCCCGCGACCTTCTCGGCATGCCGCCGGGCGCCCACGGTCGGGATCACCACCACGCCCGCCTCCTTCAGCCCGGCGATCAGCGCGGGGGAGGGCGCGAGGGCGAAGGACGCGACTGGGACGCCTTCGTCGATGATCACCTGGACACGGTCGCCGGCGTCCGAGGCGTCCGCGCGGAGATTGACGCCGAAGGGCGCGTCCGTACGGGACTTGACCTCGCGGACGGCCTCGCGCAGCCGGTCCACCGTCATCGTGGCGGAGGCCAGGATGCCGAGCGCGCCGGCCTCGGCCGCGGCGGAGACCAGTCGAGGACCGGCCACCCATCCCATCCCGGTCTGCACGAGCGGATGCCGGACTCCGACCAGCCGGGTCAGCGCGGTCTCCATCAGCGGTACACCTCCCGCGCGCGGGTGTTCTGCGGATCGATCTCCTCGCGGATCAGGCGCAGTTCGCCGGGGGTGGGATCGCGGGTGTACGGCACCTCGTCCGCGACCGCCAGCGCGAAGCCGGTCGCCTCCTGGACCTCCTCGACGCTCACCCCGGGATGCAGCGAGGTCAGCCGCATCGAGCGGTCGGGGGTGTCGAAGTCGAAGACGCCGAGGTCGGAGACGACCCGGGGGATGTGGTGGTGGCGGGCGCCGGCGGCGTGGTCGTAGCCCACTCCGCAGATCATGTCGACGCGCTCGACGAAGACGCGTCGGGAATGGCGGGGGATCCAGTAACTGGTCGGGTTGTTGAGGGTGTTGACGGGTGCCCCGCGCACGCCGAGCAGCTGGCGTTCGGGCCGGGCCCAGTCCCCGATGCAGGAGATGTTCTGGTTGCCGAAGCGGTCGATCTGGCTCGCCCCCATCATCACGTGCCGCTTCCCGCCCGTGACCAGGGTGAGGTGCTGCCGGTACGGCAGCCAGCCCTCGACCGTGCCGTCCGGGCGCACGAGCATCGCCTCGCCGTCGGTGAGCAGCAGATCGGGGGCGAAGGTCAGCCGGGCGAGCCGGGCGGCGACGGAGGGGACCAGACCCATGGGGCTCGCGAGGATCTCGCCCGCACCGCGCCAGGTCTCGGCGCAGGCGATGACGCAGTACTCGGCGCGGGTGGCGGTCATGCCGTCCTCCCGTCCTTGAGGTACCGCTCGGCGAACTGCGGCCAGGGCGTGCTCGCGTAGTCCCGCTGTACGGCCTCGTCGCGGCCGTAGTCCGGGGTGCAGGAGGTGAAGTGCGCCCCGTTCGGGGCCTCGATCACGCCGGTGACGGTGTGCCGTTTGACCAGCAGGGTCTGGGGCGGGCGCTCCTTCGTCAGCTCGGCGGTGTCGACGATGCGCTCGCAGGAGACGTACGCGGTGTCGGCCGCCTCGCAGAAGAGGTCGTCGAAGTACGGGTCGGGGCCCAGATACTGGCCGTTGCCCCGCCGGTCCGCGCGATTGACGTGCACCAGGGCCGCGTCGAGCCGCAGCGCGGGCATGGCGACGAAGGTCTCGCCGTCGTCGTACGGTGAAGTCACGGTCCGCAGGCCTGGGTTGACCCGCATCACGTCCGAGCCGAGTCCGGCGCGCACCGGGAGGAAGGGCAGCCGGTTGGCGGCGGCGCGCAGGCCCCACAGGAACATCGCCTCGTCGATCTCGGTGAGTTCGAGGGCGCCGCGCTCGCGGGCGGCGCGGTAGTGGGGTTCGAGGGGGATGGAGTCGAGGGTGACGAAGGGGGCGACGAGCTTGCGGACCCGTCCGGCGGCGGCGAGCATGCCGACGTCGGGGCCGCCGTAGGAGACGATCGTGAGATCGGTGATCTCGGAGCGGAGCAGTGCTCGCACGAGGGCCATCGGTTTACGGCGGGAGCCCCAGCCGCCGATGCCGAGGGTCATGCCGTCGGACAGCCGGGAGACGGCCTCGTCGGCGGTCATCGTCTTGTCGGTCATTGGGCCGCCTCCCCGAAGGTGTCCCGGACCCGGTCGCCGACGCCGCTCACGCTCGCCTCGTAGGTGAAGCCCTGCTCGAAGCGGTAACTGCGGCGGACGTCGACGGGATCGATGCCGTTGATGGCCGCTTTGGCGAGGCGGAGCAGTTCTCCGTCCTTGGCCGCGATGTCCCGGGCCAACTCCAGGGCTGCCTCCTGGAGTTGCTCGCGGGGCACGACCCGCCACACCGAGCCGTGCGCGTGCAGCTCGGCGGCGGTCGCCGTGCGGGAGGTGAAGTACAGGGCGCGCATGAGGTGGTGGGGGACGAGCCGGGCGAGGTGGGTGGCGGCGCCGAGGGCTCCTCGGTCCAGCTCGGGCAGCCCGAAGGTGGCGTCCTCGCTCGCGACGATCGCGTCGGCGTTCCCGACCAGACCGATGCCGCCACCGAGGCAGAAACCCTGCACCGCCGCGACTACGGGGACCTCGCACTCGTAGACGGCCGAAAACGCCTCGAAACAGCCCCGGTTGGCGCCGATGAGCGCGGCTCCCCCCCGGCTCTGGATCTCCTTGATGTCCACGCCCGCGTTGAACCCCCGCCCCGAGGCGGCCAGCACCACGCACCGCGCCTCCGGGTCGCGGCCCGCCGTGCGGACGGCGTCGGCGAGGGCGAACCAGCCCGTCACCGGGAGGGCGTTGACGGGCGGGTGGTCGACGGTGAGGACGCGGATCCCCTTTTCCGGGGACGAGGTGGAGACACTCATGGGCGCATCAGCTACCTTCCACCTAACGTTTGTTAGGTGGAAGGTAGCAGCGGATGGAGCTGAACGGGAAGCTCGCCGTCGTCACCGGCGGCACGCGCGGCGTCGGCGCCGGCATCGCCCGGGCCTTCGTGGAGGCGGGGGCGGAGGTGGTGGTGGGTGCGCGCCGCGCGCCGGAAGCCGGCCTGAAGGGAGCCGAGTTCAGGGCGCTGGACGTACGGGATCCGGCATCAGTGGGCCGCTTCTTCGCCGGCCTCCCCCGTCTTGACGTCCTCGTGAACAACGCGGGAGGCACCCCGTACCGCCTGCTGGCCGACGCGGACGCGGAGCGGCACGCGCGCGTGCTGGAACTGAACCTGACCGCGCCGCTGACGGTCACGCTCGCCGGGTACGGGCTGCTGCGGCGGGCCCGGGGGAGCGTGCTGATGATCGGCAGTGTGAGCGGCGTCCGACCCTCGCCGGGGTCGGCGGCGTACGGGGCGGCCAAGGCGGGACTGGAGAACCTGGCCCGCTCGATGGCGGTGGAGTGGGCGCCCGAGGTCCGCGTGAACACGCTGGTGCTCGGCATGGTCCGCACCGAGCTGGCGCACCTGCACTACGGCGGCGAGGAGGGCGTCGCGGCGGTGTCGAGGACGGTCCCACTGGGCCGCCTGGCCGAGCCCGCGGACGTGGGCGCGGCGGCGGTCTTCCTCGCCTCGGACGCGGCCGCGTATGTCACTGGGGCCAGCCTGCAGGTGCATGGCGGTGGGGAGCGGCCGGCCTTTCTGGATGCGGCGACTGTCAACAAGGAGGGGTGAGATGCGTGGATCTGTGCGGGACGGGAGGGTGGGTCGTCTTGGCGGGGGCGGGCGGTTGGTTGGTGGGAGGGCTGGGGTGGGTGGATGTGTGTGGGGCGGGGAGAGCGGGTCGTCTTCGCCGGTGCGGGTAACCGCGCACAAGGAGGTGTGAGGTGACCGGCATCTGCGACGGACGGGTCGTCGTCGTCACCGGCGCGGGCCGGGGCCTCGGCCGTGCCCATGCGCTCGCCTTCGCGGCGGAGGGGGCGAGGGTGGTCGTCAATGACCTCGGTGTCGGACTCGACGGCACACCGGACCCCGACAGCCCGGCGGGGCGGGTCGTCGAGGAGATCCGCTCCGCGGGGGGTGAGGCGGTGGCCCACGGCGGCGACATAGCGACGACGGACGGGGCTGCCTCGCTGATCAGGACGGCCTTGGACACGTACGGCCGCCTGGACACGCTGGTCAACAACGCCGGGTTCCTGCGGGACCGGATGCTGGTGAACCTGTCCGAGGACGAGTGGGACGCCGTGGTGCGCGTCCATCTGAAGGGCCACTTCCTCCCGCTGAAGCACGCCGCGGCCCACTGGCGCACGGAGGCGAAGGCGGGCCGCACCCCGACGGCCAGGATCGTCAACACCAGCAGCGGGGCAGGCCTGTTGGGCGCGGTGGGACAGGGCAACTACAGCGCGGCGAAGGCCGGAATCGTGACGCTCACGCTGGTGGCGGCCGCCGAACTCGGCCGCTACGGCATCCAGGTCAACGCCATCGCCCCGGCGGCCCGCACCAGGATGACGGAACGCACCTTCGCCGACACCATGACGGCCACCGAGACCGGCTTCGACGCGATGGCCCCGGAGAACGTCTCCCCACTGGTCGTCTGGCTGGGCTCGGCGGCGAGCGCGGGGGTGACGGGGCGAGTCTTCGAGGCGGAGGCAGGGCGCATCACCGTGATGGAGGGCTGGCGGAGAGGGCCCAGCGCGGACAAGGGGGCTCGGTGGGATGCGAGGGAGGCGGGGGAGACGGTGGTGAAGCTGCTGGGGGAGGCGGAGGTGCCGGGACAGGTGTACGGAGGGTAGGACAACTCCTCAAGGGGCGCGGGGCTGCATCGATTTGCGGCTCCGCCACGTGGGCGCGACCAGCCACGACGCACCCGCAGACGACTCACCGGCCTTCCAGCGGGGCGCCTACGTGTCGCACTCCAGCACCGTCCGGCACAACCCGCACCGCGCCCGCACCCGCCCCTTCACCGGCACTCGAATCCGCTGATGACACGTAGGGCAAGGAAACGACACCCGCAGCCCCCCACCATCCGGACTGAACGTGTACGGCGCCCCCGGCCCGGGCCCCGGCCCCCCACCCCCATGTCTCCGATCCCGCGCATACCGCCGCCGCCCCGCCCACCCCGCAGCCGTCAGCGGCGGCTGCTGCTCATCACGCCGTGCCTCCACCATCCCCTTGCCGTACGCCGTGTACGCCTGCGGACTGGTGAACCACACCGACGGATCCTCCCCGAAGACCAGCGCCCGCTTGGCGAGGACATAGCCGAACTCCTCCGGCGTCAGATACCCCAGCTTCTGCGACGACGCCCCGTCCTCCCGGTACGCGTCCAGCAGCAGCCACCCGGCGCCCAGATACGTCGTCGCCGTGTCCGTGAGGATCTCGTTGTCCCGCGTGCCGGGAAACGACAGATCGAGCCGGTGCAGATACACATGCATGATCTCGTGGGCCAGCGCCGCCCCGATGTCGCGCCGATGCGTCCGGAACCGGTCGTTCAGCTCCACGAAGTACTCGGGTCCCGCGGCGAGTTCGACGTTCGCCGCATGCGTCATCTCGCGGAAGCTCACGATGATCCGCGCGTCCGGCAGCCGATAGTGCCGCACCAGCTCCCGCGCCACCCGCTGCGTCCCCAGATACAGATCATCGGTGTCGCAGAAGGCCACATCCGCGGGGACGACACTGCTCGCGAACGTCTGGATCGTGTCGTAGGACAGCCGCTTGTACAGCGCGGTGACCGCCGCCCGCACCGTCTCCAGGTGTGGGTAGCCGTGCTCGACCGGTCCGCCGTTCGCCACGTCCGAACCCCCAAGACGCCTGAACCCGATTCCACTCTACGGGGATGTGAGGGATATTTCCCCGCTCGGGTTCCATCCCCGGTACGTGAGATCCGTCCTTGTCATGCCCCCTCCTTGATCTTCATACTGCGGGCCGCCCAACCCCCCACGAAAGGACATGCGTTGACCCATAACACGCCCAAGAGAAATGGCGGCCTGACGCTGGTCAAGAGAGCCGCGGCGTTCGGTGCCGTCGCCCTCGCGGTCGCCTCCCTCCAGCCCCTGAGCTCCGCCCAGGCCGCGGACACCCGCGTCGTAGGTGGAACGCCCGCGGCACAGAACGAGTTCCCCTTCATGGTCCAGCTCTCGATGGGCTGCGGCGGGGCGCTCTACAAGAAGGACATCGTCCTGACCGCCGCCCACTGCATGGACGGCTCCGGCAACAACACCAGCATCACGGTCACCGCGGGGGTCAACGACCTCAACTCCTCCGCGGCGATCAAGGTCAAGTCGACCAAGGTCAAGGTGGCCCCGGGCTACGACGGCACCGGCAAGGACTGGGCGCTGATCAAGCTCGCCAAGCCGATCGACAAGCCCACGCTGAAGATCGCCACCACGGACCGCTACAACCGCGGCATGTTCACGATCGCCGGCTGGGGTGACACCCGGGAGGGCGCGGGCACCGGCACCACCAAGCTGCGGAAGGCCACCGTGCCGTTCGTCGCCGACCGGGTGTGCAAGCGCCAGTACGGCAACCGTCTGGTCGCCAACGAGGAGATCTGCGCCGGCTGGACGCGCGGCAGCGTCGACACCTGCCAGGGCGACTCCGGCGGCCCGATGTTCCGCAGGGACGACGCCGGCAAGTGGATCCAGGTCGGCATCGTCAGCTGGGGCGACGGCTGCGCCCGCGCCGGTGTGCCCGGCGTCTACACCCAGGTGAACACGTTCGCCGCCGACATAGCCCGGGCCGCGTCTGCCCTGTAGGGACGCGGCCACGAGCGCGGCGTGAGCCGCACGCCCTCACCGTCAGGGAGGGGCGTGCGGCTCACACGCCTGTGAGCGTGGGCGCCTGTCCCGGCGCCCCCGCGAACTCCAGCACCCGCACCTCGTTCTCCCCCTCGTGCAGCACCGGCCCCGGCACGAACAGCGCCCGCTGCGGCCCGGCCGACCAGTACCGGCCGAGGCTGAAGCCGTTGACCCAGACGAACCCCCGTGTCCAGCCCGGCAGTTCCAGCAGCGCGTCCCCGGCGCCCCGGAGGGTCACCGCACCCCGGTACAGCCCCGGCGCCCCCGCCCCGTCGAACTCCCGGAACGGCACGTCCGAGACGTCGTCCAGGTCGTCGAGCCGCAGCCCACGCGCGCGTACGTCGTGCAGATACTGCCGCTCGTGCAGGATCCCCCCGGTGATCCCCTTGGCCTCCCCGCAGCGCGGGCCGTAGTTGACCCGGCCCAGGGACTCCACCCACAGCTCCACACGCGCGTGCCCGGCGACGGGCTCCTTGAGCCGCTCGTCCTCCTCGGTGAGCACCCCGGCCCGCTCGCCGTCGACGTACACCACCGCGATGTCCCGCAGCCCGCGCACGATCAGCGGATACGGCTGCCGCGGCCCCGGCACGGTCACCTCGTAGCGCACCACACCCCGGTCGACGTCCAGCTCCTCGAACGTCGGCGGAACAGGCCCGGACACCTCCGCACCGCCACGCGCCTCCAGTACGGCGTCCAGGGGTGCCCAGGCGGTCAGGCGGGCCTCGGCGGGGGCGGACAGCGGGGCGGGCGGGGGAGGGGGCTCGGGGAGCGGGCCTTGGGCGTACTCGGCGAACGCCTCGCGGAAGGCCCAGAACTTCGCCGTGGGCCGCCCGGCCTCGTCGATCGGGGCGTCGTAGTCGTAGGACGTCACATCGGGCTCCAGCGGCCCGTCGTGCAGCTCGCCGCCGCCCCGGTTGGCGCCCGACCAGCCGGCGAAGCTGGTGCCGCCGTGCGCCATGTACAGGTTGACCGAGGCCCCGCACTCCAGGATCTCCCGCAAGGCCGCGGCGGCGTCCTCAGGATCCCGTACGACGTGTTCGGCGCCCCAGTGGTCGAACCAGCCGCACCAGAACTCCATGCACATCAGCGGACCCTCCGGGCGGTGCCGGCGCAGCGTCCGGAACGCCTCCCGCGCGTGGGAGCCGAAGTTCACGGTGGCCGGTACGCCCGGCACCGAGCCGCCGGTCAGCATGTGGTCCTCCGGGCCGTCCGAGGTGAACAGCGGGACCGTCACGCCCTCCTCGCGCAGCAGCTCGGCCAGCCACCGGAGGTACCGGGCGTCGGAGCCGTAGCTGCCGTACTCGTTCTCGACCTGGACCATGATCACCGGGCCGCCCCGGTCCACCTGCCGGGACACCACGCCGGGCAGCAGCTGACGGAACCAGTCGCGCACGGGACGGAGAAAACGCTCGTCACGCGTGCGTGCGTGGCCCGGCACCCAGTGCGGCAGCCCGCCGTTCTCCCACTCGGCGCAGATGTACGGGCCCGGCCGCACGATCGCCCACAGCCCCGCCTGACGCGCCGCGTCCAGGAAGCGGCCGAGCGCGGCCACGTCCCGGAACTCGCCCGGCCGAGGCTCATGGAGGTTCCACGGCGCATACGTCTCGACGCAGTTGAGGCCCATCGCCCGCAGCATCGCCAGCCGGTGCCCCCACTGGGCCTCGTGCACCCGGAAGTAGTGCAGCGCGCCGGACAGCAGCCGTACCGGCCGGCCGTCCAGCAGAAAATCGGTGTCCCCCACGGTGAAGTCGCTCATGCCGCCACCCTCACCCCCTGGCGGCGATCGGATCCATGGACAAAGATCGACGCTGGTTGGACGCAAGTGAACGCGGGAGAGCGCCGATGTACCACACCTGGACGCGCTTCTTCACGCCCGGCCCCGTCCATCACCGTCTGGGCCTGGTCTGCCTCGGCGTCGGCCTCCAGTACGGCGCCCTGCCCACCGTCGGCCCCCGCACCCTCGACCACCATGTCGCCGTCGTCATCAGCGCCGGCGGCGGCTGGTACCGGGGCCCCGACGGCCGCCGTACGACCGTCACCGCGCCCGCACTGCTGTGGCTCACCCCCGGTGTCCCGCACCACTACGCCCCCGACCCCGCCACCGGCTGGGACGAGGGGTTCGTCGACTTCACCGGGCCCGCGACCACGACGTACACCGAACTCGGCTGCATCGAACCGGACCGCCCTGTGGTGCCCCTGTCGGACGCGGCGGGCCCGCGCGGGGTGATCGCCCGGGTCGCGCGTGCCGCCCGCCGTGACAACCCGCTGCTGGAGGTCGAGACCGCGGCCGCCGTCCATGAACTCCTCGTCGCCCTGCGCCGCGCCCGCGCCGACCTCGCCCCCGACGGCGACCAGGTACTCAAGGCCCTCGCCCGCGACGCCTGCACCCCGATGACGGTCGCCGAGCACGCCGCCCGGCACGGCATGACCCTCGCCGAACTGCGCACCGCCGTCCGCCGCGGCGCCGGATGCAGCCCCAAGGACTACCTGCTCGGCATCCGCCTCGGCCGCGCCAAGGAACTCCTCGCCGGCACCGACCTGTCCGTCGCGGCCGTCGCCCGGCGCGTCGGATACGACGATCCGGCCTACTTCTCCCGCCTGTTCACCCGCCGCGTCGGCATGCCCCCCGTCCGCTTCCGCGCCCAGCAGGGCCGCACCGTCCCCGGCGGCTGGAGCGACCGCGTCCCGGACCCGGACGATCCGCCGATGATCGAACGGCCCCGGGGCCCTTAGGGTTGTCGCCCATGACCACCAGCAACACCGGAACCGGTGACGTCGACCCCGCCGTCCGCGAGGAGCTCGCCCGGCTGCGCGACAGCATCGACAACATCGACGCGGCCGTCGTCCATATGCTCGCCGAGCGCTTCAAGTGCACCCAGCAGGTCGGCCACCTCAAGGCCGCCCACCAGCTGCCGCCCGCCGACCCGGCCCGCGAGGCCCGGCAGATCGCCCGGCTGCGCACGCTCGCCGAGAACGCCAAGCTCGACCCGGCCTTCGCCGAGAAGTTCCTGAACTTCATCATCGCCGAGGTGATCAGACACCACGAGAGCATCGCGGAGACCTCAGAGAACACGGTCAACGGCGCTGCGCCGACGGCGAACTGAGCACCTCCCGGCCATCCGGGGGCGTGACAGGGGCCGCCCGCGCGGGGCATGCTGCGCTGTGCACTCCTTGTCAGCCGACGGGCACACCCCGTCAGCGTCACGGACAGAAGCTGGTTGTCCCATGCGGGAGGGACGTCGGGCCATGCCGTCGGATGCCAAGATCCTCATCGTCGACGACCATGAGGACACCCTGTACGCGCTGGAGAGCGCCCTCGCCCCCCTGGGCTACCGGCTCAGCCGCGCCACCACCGGCGACGAGGCGCTCAAGCACGTGCTCCGCGGGCAGGTCGGGCTCCTCCTGCTCGATGTGCGGATGCCCGGCGTCAGTGGTCTGGACGTCGTGCGCTACATGCGCCGCCTGGAACAGACCCAGCACATTCCGGTCATTTTACTCACCGGCTTCGGACCCGATCAGGAACTGACGTCGACCGCCTTCGGGTTGGGCGTCGCCGACCTCTTGATGAAACCCATCGACCCCTGGGCATTACGCACCAAGGTCCGCTACCTCTACGACGCCCACCGCCGCCACCGCGCCCTGGAGCAGGAGGTCCGCGAACTGCGCGCCCTGGTCAAGGGCCAGTCGGAGATCGGCGAGCCCGTCCTGCCCCACCTCGACGCCCGGGTCCCGCCGCAGCGCGACACCTCCGGCGCCCGACCGGCGCGGGACCGGACATAGGGCGCGTACCGATCCGCCCCTGTGCCGTGTCAGTGCCATCAGGCAGCATGTCCTGCATGTCCGTACTGACGCGCGACGAAGCGCAGACCCGTGCCCAGCTCCTCGACGTCCACCGCTACACGATCGAACTCGATCTGACCACGGGGGACGAGACCTTCGACTCCCTGACCGTCATCCGGTTCGCCACGCGCGCGGACGCGGACACCTTCGTCGAGGTCAAGCCCGCGGAACTGCGCTCGGTCAGCCTCGACGGACAGCCTCTGGACCCGGAGACCCTGGACGGCGACCGGCTGCCCCTGAAGAACCTCACCGCCGGAGAGCACGAACTGCGCGTCGAGGCCGCCATGCGCTACTCGCGCACCGGCGAGGGCATGCACCGCTTCACGGACCCCGCCGACGGCGAGACCTACGTCTACACCCAGCTGTTCATGGACGATGTGCAGCGCGTCTTCGCCGCCTTCGACCAGCCCGACCTGAAGTCCGTCTTCGAGCTGTCCGTCAAGGCCCCCGAGGGCTGGACCGTCCTCGCCAACGGCGTCACCGAGCACACCGACGGCGTCTGGAAGGCCGCGCCGACCCCGCTGATCTCCACCTACCTCGTCGCCGTCGCCGCGGGCCCCTGGCACTCGGTCACCACCGAACACCGCGGACTGCCCTTCGGCCTCCACTGCCGCCGCTCGCTCGCCCCCCACCTGGACACGGACACCGACGAGCTCTTCGAGATCACCAAGCAGTGCTACGACCGCTACCACGAGAAGTTCGCCGAGCCCTACCCCTTCGACTCCTACGACCAGGCGTTCGTCCCGGAGTTCAACGCCGGCGCCATGGAGAACCCGGGCCTCGTCACCTTCCGCGACGACTTCGTCTACCGCTCCGCCGTCACCGACGCCGAGCGGCAGACCCGCGCCATGGTCATCGCCCACGAGATGGCCCACATGTGGTTCGGCGACCTCGTCACCCTGCGCTGGTGGGACGACATCTGGCTGAACGAGTCCTTCGCCGAGTACATGGGCTACCAGACCCTCACCGAGGCGACCCGCTTCACCGACACCTGGACCGACTTCGGAGTCATCCGCAAGGGCTGGGGCTACGACGCCGACCAGCGCCCGTCCACCCACCCCGTCGCCCCCGAGGCCGTCGACGACACCGCCTCCGCGCTGCTGAACTTCGACGGCATCTCCTACGCCAAGGGCGCCTCCGCGCTGCGCCAGCTGGTCGCCTGGCTCGGCGAGAAGGACTTCCTCGCCGGCATCAACACCCACTTCGACCGGCACAAGTTCGCCAACGCCACCCTCGCGGACTTCATCGACTCCCTCGCCGCCCACACCGACCGCGACGTCCACGCCTGGGCCGACGCCTGGCTGCGCACCACGGGCGTCGACACTCTCACCCCGCGCGTGACGCCCGGCGGCGACGGCACCTACGCCCTGGAGGTCGAGCGCACCGGCAGCCGCCCGCACCACATCGCCGTCGGCCTCTACGACCTCGACGTCGCCGACGAGGGCCGCCATCTCGTCCTGCGCGAGCGCCTGGACCTCGATGTCCCGCAGACCGAGCCGCAGCCCATCGGCAAGCGCCCGACGCTGCTCCTGCTCAACGACGGCGATCTCTCCTACGCCAAGGTCCGCTTCGACCCCGAGTCCTTCGAGGGCGTCCGTACGGCCCTGTCCGGGCTGCCCGAGCCGCTGACCCGCGCGGTGGTGTGGAACGCCCTCAGGGACGCCGTCCGTGACGGCGAACTCCCGGCCGCCGCCTACCTGGAGACCGCCCGCACCCACCTCCCGCACGAGACGGACCTGGCCCTGGTCCAGGGCGTCCTGAGCTTCGCCTCCACCCAGGTCGCCGACCGCTACCTCGCCCCCGAGGAGCGGCCCACCGCCCTGGCCACCCTCTCCTCCCTCTGCCGCGACCTCATCCGCCGCACCGAGGACGGCGACCATCCCGGCCTGCGCCTGATCGCCGTACGCCACTTCATCGACGTCGCCGCGCACCCCGAGCCCATCGCGGCCTGGCTCGCCGACGGCACCGTGCCCGGCGGCCCCGAGCTCGACCCCGAGCTGCGCTGGCGGATCCTGTCCCGGCTCGCGGTCCTCGGCGCGACCGACGAGGCCGCCATCGCCGCCGAACTGGAGCGCGACCCGAGCGCCACGGGCCAGGAGGGCGCGGCCCGCTGCCGCGCCGCCCTGCCGGACGCGGAGGCCAAGGCACGCGCGTGGGACGCGATGTTCGCCACGGACGATCTCTCCAACTACCTCTTCACCGCCACGGCCCAGGGCTTCTGGCAGCCCGAACAGGCCGACCTCGTACGGCAGTACGTGCCGCGCTTCTACGCCGACGCCGTCGCCGTGGCCGCCCGCCGGGGCCCGGCGATCGCGGACGCGGTCGGACGCTGGGCGTTCCCGGTGTACGCGGTGGACGGCGAGACCCTGAGCCTGGGCGAGGCCTGTCTGCGCGAGGCGGACCCGATCCCGGCGCTGCGGCGCAAGCTGGTGGATCAACTGGACGACCTGGGGAGGGCGTTGCGGGTGCGGGAGCTTTAGCGTCCGACACGTTTTCCCCGCACGGAAGTACCCCCTTTCGGGTTCCGAACCCCGGGCTTTTCGGACACGTCGCTTCATGGGCGTACAAGCTGGACCCCATGAGCATGCCGCCCCTCGCCTCGGGACCCGAAGGCCCGCCCGCCCTGGGTCTGTTGCTCAACACCGTCCTGGACGCGTTGAGAGACGGCACCACGGCCCGCGGGGGCCCACTGCCGACGGGGGGACCGGAGGCGGTGGCGGCACGCGTACGGGACGCGCTGGGTGACGTACTGCCGGAGGAGGGCGACCCGGAGGCCCTGTACACCCTGGTACGGGCGCTGGCGGAAGGCTCGGCCGACCCGGCGCATCCCCTGTGCGCGGCCCACCTGCACTGCCCTCCATTGGCGGTGGCCGCAGCGGCCGACCTGGCCGCAAGCGCCCTGAACCCTTCCCTGGACTCCTGGGACCAGGCCCCGGCGGCATCGGAGCTGGAAGCCCTGGTGGCTCACGGACTTGCCGAACTGACTGCGGGCGGGGGCGGCATCGCAGCGGACGCCCTGGTCACCACCGGCGGCACCGAATCCAACCAACTGGCCCTGCTCCTCGCCCGCGAAGCCCACCACGGCACCCGCCTCATCCACGGCGCCAACGCCCACCACTCCCTCCCCCGAGCCGCCTGGCTCCTCGGCCTGCCCGACCCCGTCGTCGTCCCCGCCCCCTCCGGCACCCTCGACCCCGCAGCCCTGGACGAGGCCCTCACCCACCTCCCCGGCCCCCACCTGGTCGCGGCCACCGCGGGCACCACGGACGCGGGCCTCATCGACCCCCTCCCCGAGATCGCCGCCCTCTGCGCCGGACACGGCGCCCGCCTCCACATCGACGCGGCCTACGGCGGCGGACTCCTCTTCAGCGACCGGCACCGGCACCGGCTACGAGGCCTGGACGCCGCCGACACCGTCACCCTCGACCTGCACAAACTCGGCTGGCAGCCGGTCGCCGCCGGGCTCCTCACCGTCCGGAACCGGCACCACCTCGCCGCCCTCCACCAGCACGCCGACTACCTCAACGCCGACGACGACACCGGCGCCGGCCTCCCCGACCTCCTCGCCCGGTCCCTGCGCACCACCCGCCGCCCGGACATCCTGAAGATCGCGGTCACCCTCAAGACGCTCGGCCGCCAGGGCATGGGCCGGCTCGTCGACCAAGTCTGCGAGCGGGCCGCCGAGTTCGCGGCTCTCGTCGACAAGCACCCCCGCTTCGAGCTCTACGACCGCCCCACCATCAGCACGGTCGTCTTCCGCCCCCGCACCGCCACCGACGACACCGTCGCCGCCGTACGCCGAAAGCTCCTCACCGACGGCCGCGCGGTCATCGGCCGGGCCCGGCTCGACGGCCGGCTGTGGCTGAAGGTCACCCTCCTCAACCCCCACACCCGCCCAGACGACCTGGCCGCCCTCCTGAACCTCGTGGAAGGAACCACCCCCCGATGAGCCCCACCCCCGACACACCCCGCGACCTGGTCGGCATCGGCGTCGGCCCGTTCAACCTCTCCCTCGCCGCCCTCGCCCACCCGCTCGCCGAACTCGACACCGTCTTCTATGAACAGCGCCCCGCCTTCGACTGGCACCCGGGCCTGCTGATCGAGGGCGCCACCATCCAGGTCCCGTTCCTCGCCGACCTGGTCACCCTCGTCGACCCCGCCAGCCCCTGGTCGTTCCTCAACTACCTCAGGCACCGCGACCGGCTCTTCCCCTTCTACTTCGCCGAGCGCTTCCATATCCAGCGCGCCGAGTACGACGCCTACTGCCGCTGGGTCTCGGAGAACCTCCCCGCGCTGCACTTCGGCCACCAGGTCGACGCCGTGCGCTTCAACCCCGAACGGGACGTGTTCGAGGTCGACTTCACCCAGCTCGACGCCGACGGGGAGGCGGAGGCGCTGGGCCGCGCGTACACCCGGAACATCGTCCTCGGCATCGGCACCGAGCCGTACGTCCCCGACCCGCTGAGGCCCCTCGTGGAGGCCCCGGGCGTGCCCGTGTTCCACGCCGCCGACTACCTGGACCACCGCGCGGAACTGCTGTCCGCCGAGCACGTCACGATCGTCGGATCGGGACAGTCCGGCGCCGAGATCTTCCTCGACCTGCTCCGCGCCCGGCCCGCGGGCCACGAGCGGCTGCACTGGATCGGCCGTACCGAGGCCTTCGTGCCGATGGAGTACTCCAAGCTCGGCCTGGAGCACTTCACCCCCGACTACACCCGCTACTTCCACGCCCTCGCCGAACCCGTCCGCGACCGGCTCGTCAGCTCGCAGTGGCGGCTCCACAAGGGCATCGACACCGACACCCTCGCCGCCATTCACGACGAGCTCTACCGCCGTACGCTGAACGGCGGTTGGCCGGACACCGTCCTCACCCCGGGCGTCCGCGTCCGCACCGCGGGCCGGGTCGCGACCACCAAGGTCGAACTGCACCTGGAACACATCGAGCAGAACACCCGCGATCGCCTCACCACCGACGCCGTCATCCTCGCCACCGGCTACCGCGAACGCCCTCTGGACCGCATCCTCGCCGGACTCGACCCCTACCTGCGGCGCGACAGCCGCGAACGCCCGCGCGTGGACGAACACTTCCGCCTCGTCCTCGACCCCTCCGTCACCGGGTCGGGCTGCAACGTCCACGTCCAGAACGCCGAACGCCACACCCACGGCGTCGGCACCCCGGACCTCGGCCTCGCCGCCTGGCGCAGCGCGACGATCCTCAACGCCGTGACGGGTAAGGAACCTTACCCGCTGCCCACCCGTACGGGCTTCACCACCTTCGGCCTGGAAACACAGCAGCCCCAGATCCCGTCCGCGCGTCGGCCGAAGGCGCTGACACCACTCCTGGACGGGATCTGAGGCTGAATCAACCAACCGCTAGAACACCGGCGTTCCGTCCCGCGTGAGCTTCCAGTCCACCGAGGCGAAGTCCTTCGGGTCCAGCACACCCTTCGCGGTGACCCACTCGGCGATCCGGGTGCGGATCTCCGTCGACTCGGCCCACAGCTCCTGCGCCGAGGCGACATGCGGGAACGCCCCGCCGCCGTTGGCACGGTAGTTGTTCACCGCGAACACGAACCGCTGCGCATCCTCCAGCGCGGCCCCGTTGTAGGCAAGGTTCTTGATCCGCGAACCCGCCGCCTGGGCGATGTCGATGTCGTACGACAGCCCCGACACGTAGTCGTAGTTGTAGTCCGGGCGGCCGTTCGCGTTGGTCAGCTTCTCCACGTCCACCGCCGCACCGGCCGCCGTCTGCACGAAGTACTCCGCCGAATACTCCAGGTACGCCTTGAGCTGGGCGCCCGTCATCAACTTGGCGACCAGCGTGTTGTCGTACACATACAGGCTCGACAGGTCCCGGATCGTCACGTTGCCCGCCGGGATCGCCGAGGTGCGGGAGAACGGCGAGGCCTGCGCGATCACCGGCAGCGCCGCGTACTCGGTGCCCGCCAGGGCCGCCTTGACCACGTCCTCCTGGACCTTGGTGATCAGGTCGATGATCGGGGCGTCCTTGTAGCGGGCGTCCACGGTGGTCAGCGTCTCGGTGGCGGTGCCGACGACCTGGTTGACGTACGCGACGACCTTCTCGTGCTCGTCGTCGAGCAGCTTGGTGATCTCCGGGTCGTCGGCGACCGTCCTGGAGTCGCGCACGGTCGCCGCGACCGACTCGACCGTCCAGCGGCCCTTGGAGAAGACCAGCTCGATGTCGAACAGCGACAGCCGCTGCGCGTAGCAGAGCGGCTCCGACAGGATCACCGTCTTGCCGGTCTGCTCGTTCGTCACCTTCAGCTCGACGATCTCCGTGTGCGCGTGGCCCACCAGGATCGCGTCGATGCCCGGCACCTTCTGGGCGACCAGCGCGGCCGAGTTCTCGACGTACGGCAGCTGGTCACCGTAGGACGAGGTGCCCGAGGAGCCGGAGTGCGCCGAGACGACCACGACGTCCGCGCCCATCGACCGCAGCTTCGGCACCCACTTCGCCGCCTGCTCCTCAAGACCGGGGAAGGTCATCTTGCCCTGGACATAGGCCTTGTCCCAGATCGCGATGCCGGGATTGGTCAGCCCGAGAACCGCGACCTTGACCGGCGGGGCGCCCTTCACCTGGAACTTCTTCATGAAGTACGGCGGGAAAGCGGGCTTGAGGGTCTTCGCGTCCAAGGCGTTCGCCCCGAGCAGCGGGAAGTCGCACTGCTCCTCGAACTTCCGCAGCGTACGGATGCCGTAGTTGAACTCGTGGTTCCCGAGCGCCACCGCGTCGTAGCCGATGGCGTTCATCGCCTGTGCCATCGGGTGCACCGGACCGCCCTCGGCGGTGATCGGCTCGACCTTGGCGTAGTAGTACGTCAGCGGGGTGCCCTGAATCGTGTCGCCGGCGTCCAGCAGCAGCGTGTTGCGGCGGCCCTTCTCCTCGCGGACCTGCTCGACCAGGGTGGCGATCCGGGCGAGGCCCTTCGCATTGCCCTTGGCGTCGGTGTACTCCGCGTCCTTGAAGTAGTCCCAGTTGAAGATGTTGCCGTGCAGATCGGTCGTGCCCATCACCGTCAGGGAGTACCGCTTGGCGGGCTTCCTCGCCTCCGCGGCCCCGGCCGCCGGAGCCGCGGCCGCGCCGGCGATGGCGACTCCCGCTCCGGTCACGGCCGACTTCTTCAGGAACTTCCGACGGTTCAGGGGCATGTCTCGGTATCTCCTCGGGAAGATGAATGACGCGCGTAGATCCCGGGGTGAAGGCGGACCGACGCGCGTAGATTCTGTCCCGGACATGGCGACCGGCAACAGATCCGCGAGGTTGCGATCTGATGACCTGGGCTGTGAGGTGGCTGTCCGTATCTGACCAAGCGGTGACACAGTGGGGCGTATGACCACGCCCGCTCTGCCCTACGGCACCCCCGACGCCCCGCGCATCGCCGTCCGCGGTGAGGCCCACCTCGAAGTCGACCCCGAGATCGGCCGGATCGGCATCACGGTCGCCTCCCGCGGCAAGGACCGCCGCTCAGCGCTGGAGGACCTCACCCGGCGCAACGCCACCGCCCTCGACCTGGTCAAGTCGTACGGCGAGGCGGTGGAGCGGCTGGAGACCGGCGCCTTCTCCGTGCGGCCCGAGCTCACCAAGCACGGGCGCGGCGAGCGCGTGCGCACCTATCAGGGCACCGTCCATCTCACCGCCGAACTCACCGACTTCACCGCTCTCGGTGAACTCACCACGCGCCTGGCCGACTTGGAGCTCACCCGCGTCGACGGCCCCTGGTGGGACCTGCGCCCCGACTCGCCCGCCCACCGCCGCGCCCGCGAGCAGGCCGTCCGCGAGGCGGTCCAGCGGGCCCGCGAGTACGCCGAGGCGCTGGGCACCTCGCTGGCGGCCCTGGTCGAGATCGCCGACATCGGCGCCGAGGACGGCGGCCCGCGCCCGATGGCGGCCGGCCGTATGCGCGCCATGGCCTTCGCGGAGGCAGCCGAGGACACCGTGACCGCCCTCGACCTCGAACCCCAGCGCCAGCATGTCTCCGCGCAGGTGAATGCGCGATTCACCATGAGGCCGCCGAAGTTGTAGGCCAATTCTCCGAATTACGCTCATCGGAGCGGCCCGCCGCACAATTCAACACTTGTCAATAATCCTTCACGCAAAGGTTGTTGGGTAGTCATGCGCGGCCAATTCACTACCCGCCGGTAAGGCCTAGGCTCGAAACATGCGCCGAGCAAAGATCGTTTGTACTCTGGGGCCCGCCACCGACGCGTACGACCAGATCAAGGAACTGGTCGAGGCCGGAATGGACGTCGCCCGGTTCAACCTCAGCCACGGCGGATACGCCGAGCACGAGGAGCGCTACCAGCGCGTGCGAAAGGCCTCCGACGAGACCGGCCGCAGCGTCGGCCTGCTCGCCGACCTTCAAGGCCCGAAGATCCGCCTCGGCCGCTTCGCCGAAGGACCCGTACTCCTTGAACGCGGCGACTCCTTCACCATCACGGTGGAGGAGGGCGCCGAGGGGAACCGAGACCAGTGCGGCACCACGTACTCCGGCCTCGCCGGTGACGTCACCCCGGGCGAGCGCATCCTCGTCGACGACGGCAAGGTCTGCCTGGAGGTCACCGCCGTCGACGGCCCCCGCGTCCGCACCACGGTGGTCGAGGGCGGCATGGTCTCCGACAACAAGGGCCTGAACCTGCCCGGCGTCGCGGTGTCGGTCCCCGCGCTCTCCGAGAAGGACGAGGCAGACCTCCGCTGGGCGCTGCGCACGGGCTTCGACGTCATCGCGTTGTCCTTCGTCCGTTCCGGCCGCGACATCGAGGACGTCCACCGCATCATGGACGAGGAGGGCCGTCGCCTTCCCGTCATCGCCAAGGTGGAGAAGCCGCAGGCCGTCGAGGCGATCGACGACATCGTCGCCGCCTTCGACGGCATCATGGTCGCCCGCGGCGACCTGGGCGTCGAAATGCCCCTGGAACAGGTCCCGATCGTCCAGAAGCGCGCCATCAAACTGGCGAAGCGCAACGCCAAGCCGGTGATCGTGGCGACCCAGATGCTCGACTCGATGATCGAGAACTCCCGCCCGACGAGGGCGGAGGCGAGCGACGTGGCGAACGCGGTCATCGACGGCACGGACGCGGTGATGCTGTCGGGCGAGACCAGCGTCGGCAAGTACCCGATCGGAACGGTCCGCACGATGGCGAAGATCGTCGAAGCGGCGGAGGAGGACCTCCTCGCCAAGGGCCTCCCCCCACTGACGGACCGCAACAAGCCCCGCACCCAGGGCGGAGCGGTCGCACGTGCGGCAGCCGAGATGGGCGACTTCCTGGGCGCCAAATTCCTCGTCGCCTTCACTCAGTCCGGCGACACGGTCCGCCGCTTGTCTCGTTACAGGTCGCCCATCCCACTCCTGGCCTTCACCCCGGAGCCGGCGACCCGCTCCCAACTCAGCCTCACCTGGGGCGTGGAAACCTTCCTCGGCCCGCACGTCGACTCGACCGACGCCATGGTCGACCAGGTCGACGAACTGCTCCTGAAGTACGGCCGCTGCCAGAAGGGCGACACGGTCGTCATCACCGCGGGCTCGCCTCCCGGGGTGTCGGGCTCCACGAACCTGGTCCGCGTCCACCACATCGGCGAGGACGACAGCCCGAAGTAGCCGCCTCTGTTTAGTACTTGGAGCCTACGTGGGTGTCCATGAGGGCTACTCGTCCATGAGGCCTGTCCATGACTCGGCGCAGGTGATCATGAGGTAGCTGTACGCCTCTTCGTGTAGTTCCCGCCCGTCGCAGCGAGGGCACCTCCTGCTTCCCGGGACACTCGCCACGTTTGGCTCGGTCCATGTGCTTCCAGTAGCCGACGGTGCCGAGCGGGACATTGAAGCGGCGCTCTACGTCTGCGTCGTGACCGCCCTTTGTCGCACGCCAGTACCGTGAAAGTTCATATGGATACTCTGAGTGAGTGATCGCGACCGTGCGCAGCAAAAAGCGGATGTTCACGAGAACGTGGACATCCGCTTCCTGATCACAGGGTGCCGGGTGCGGGATTCGAACCCGCACGCCCTTTCAGGCAATCGCTTTTGAGGCGATCATGTCTGCCCTTCCATCAACCCGGCGGGAGTGGCTGGTCGGAAGCATACCGGGTCACCGTCGGCTGCGGCTGCTGGGTAGGCTGCATAGGCAGCACTACCTGCCCGGCCCGCAACGAGGAGCCCCCGTGACCGCCCCCGAGTCGCCCCAGCCCGTAGACGCGCCCGACGACGACAAGTCGCACGTGCCTCCGCTGACGACCCGTGTCGTCATCGCCGAGGACGAAGCGCTCATCCGGCTCGACCTCAAAGAGATGCTCGAAGAAGAGGGGTACTCCGTCGTCGGTGAGGCGGGCGATGGTGAGCAGGCCATCGAACTGGCCCGGGAGCACCGGCCCGACCTCGTCATCCTCGATGTGAAGATGCCCAAGCTGGACGGTATCTCCGCCGCCGAGAAGATCGCCGAGGAGAGCATCGCCCCGGTCCTCATGCTCACCGCGTTCTCGCAGCGTGACCTGGTGGAGCGGGCCCGGGACGCCGGAGCGATGGCGTACCTGGTCAAGCCGTTCAGCAAGAGCGATGTCGTACCGGCGATCGAGATGGCCGTCTCGCGCTTCACCGAGCTGAAGGAGCTGGAGAAGGAGGTCGCCGACCTCACCCAGCGGCTGGAGACGCGGAAGCTGGTCGACCGGGCCAAGTCGATCCTGCAGACCGAGTACGGCCTGAGTGAGCCGGCTGCCTTCCGGTGGATCCAGAAGACCTCGATGGACCGGCGGATGTCCATGCAGCAGGTCGCCGAGGCCGTCATCCAGGACGCCGACGAGAAGAAGGCCGCCAAGGGCTGAACCCTTCACGGCAGTACGACGAAGGCCCGCACCCCCGGCGCGAGGGGCGCGGGCCTTCGTCGTAGGAACTCAGTCCTCGCCGAGGTAGGCCTTGCGGACCGACTCGTCGTGCAGCAGGTCCTGGCCGGTGCCCGACAGGACGATGTTGCCGACCTCCATGACATGACCCTGGTCGGCGAGCGAGAGCGCCGCCTGGGCGTTCTGCTCGACCAGCAGGATCGTCGTGCCCTGCGACTTCAGCTCGGCGATCGTCGCCATGATCTTCTGCATCATGATCGGCGACAGACCCATGGAGGGCTCGTCGAGCATCAGCAGCTTCGGCTGGGACATCAGGGCACGGCCCATCGCCAGCATCTGCTGCTCACCGCCGGAGAGGGTGCCCGCCGCCTGGTTGCGGCGCTCTCCGAGGATGGGGAACAGGTCGTACGCCTTCTGGATGTCCTTCGCGATGCCCTCCTTGTCGTTCCGGAGGAACGCGCCGAGCTGGAGGTTCTCGAAGATGGTCAGGCGCGGGAAGATGTGCCGGCCCTCGGGGGAGTGGGCCAGGCCCAGCGCGACGATCTTGTGGGCGGGGACGCCGGTGAGCGGTTTGCCCTCGAACAGGATCTTCCCGGAGGTGGGCTTCAGCAGGCCCGACAGGGTGCGCAGGGTCGTCGTCTTGCCGGCGCCGTTGGTGCCGATCAGGGTGACGACCTCGCCCGCGTCGACCTTGAACGAGATGCCCTTGACGGCCTCGATCTTGCCGTACGCGACCCTGAGGTCCTCGACCTCAAGCAGTGCGGTCACTTGTCGGCCCCTTCCGTGGTGCTCTGTGCCTCGGCCGCCGCGACCTCGGCGGCCTCCGCCTCGCCGGGCTCGCCCTCGAAGGGCTCACCGAGGTAGGCGGCGATGACCCGCTCGTCGGCCTGGACGACCTCGGAGGTGCCCTCGACGAGCTTCTCGCCCTGGACCAGGACGGCGACGCGGTCGCACAGGTTGAAGACGAAGCGCATGTCGTGCTCGATGAGGAGGACGGCGATGCCCTTGTCGCGGATGGCGAAGACCAGGTCCTCGGTCGCCCGCGTCTCCTGCGGGTTCATACCGGCCGTCGGCTCGTCCAGGAGCAGCAGACCGGGGTCGGAGGCGAGGGCGCGCGCGATCTCCAGCTTGCGCTGCTCGCCGTAGGGGAGGTTACGGGCGAGGTGGTCGCGCTTGTGGGCGAGGCCGATGAACTCCAGGAGTTCCATGGCCCGTTCCTCGCTGGCCGCCTCCGCCTTCTTGAAGCCGGGCCCGCGCAGCAGCGCCGACCACAGGCCCTCCTTCGTCCGCGTGTGGCGGCCGACGAGGACGTTCTCCAGCACCGTCATGTTGGCGAAGAGACGGATGTTCTGGAACGTACGGGCGATGCCCGCCTTCGTCACCAGGTGCGGCTTGGGCGGCAGCACCGTGCCCTGGTAGGAGACCGTGCCCTCGGTGGGGATGTACAGGCCCGTCAGGCAGTTGAAGAAGGTCGTCTTGCCGGCGCCGTTGGGGCCGATCAGACCGACGATCTCGCCGGCGTTGACCGTGAAGTCGACCGAGCGGACGGCGGTCAGACCGCCGAAGCGCATGGTGACGTCGCGGGCTTCGAGTACAGGTGTCGTCATGGTTCGTTACGCCCCTGCCTTGGTGACGGCCGGTTCGTCGGTCAGCGTCGCTTGTTGTGGTACGTCGAGTTGGCCGGTCTCGTGGAATTCGAGCTGGCGGCGGCGGTTGGCGATGATGCCCTCCGGGCGGAAGCGCATCAGCAGCACCAGCGCGATACCGAAGGCCAGCAGCGACTTGTCCTGGAGGAAGTTGAGCTTCTCCGGGAGCAGGTACAGCAGCGCGGCGCCGAGCAGCGGGCCCGCGACCGTGCCCATGCCGCCGAGGACGACGGCGGCCAGCAGGAACGCCGAGTTGGGCGGCGTGGAACCGGCGAACTGGTACGGCGTCGGCACCACGGAGTAGGTCACGTGGGCGCTGACCGTGCCGGCCAGACCCGCGAGGGCCGCGCCGAGTGCGAACGCGACGAGCTTGACCCGGAATCCGTTGATGCCCATGGCGGTCGCGGCGGTCTCGTCCTCCCGGATGGCGATCCAGGAGCGGCCGATGCGGGAGTCCGCGGCGCGCGTGTAGACGAGGACCACGATGGCCATGATCAGGACCATCAGCAGGTAGTAGTTGGCGAACCGGCCGAGGGTGAAGCCGCCGATGTCGTGCGACTCGCCCAGGTTGAACCCGAAGAAGCTCAGGTCCGGGATGGACGGGATGCCGTTGGGGCCGTTGGTGATGTCCGGGCCGGAGGCGCCGTCCATGTTGTTCACGGCGATACGGAAGATCTCACCGAAGCCCAGGGTGACGATGGCGAGGTAGTCGCCGCGCAGCCGCAGGGTCGGGGCACCGATGAGCACACCGAACAGCAGCGAGGCGGCGGCGCCCGTCAGCGCCGAGGCCCAGAAGGGGAACTGCACGCCGGAGAACCGGGAGAACTCCGAGCCCGAGACCAGCGCGGCGGTGTAGGCGCCGACGCCGAGGAAGGCGACGTAACCGAGGTCCAGCAGGCCGGCGAGGCCGACGACGATGTTCAGGCCGAGCGCGACCGTACCGAAGATCAGGATGTTCACGCCGATGTTGGCGTAGTGGTCGTCGCTCTGGGTGAAGGGGAACGCGATCGCGGCGACGAAGCCCATGGCCAGCGTGAAGCTGCGGTTGTGGGCGACGATCCGGGAGAAGCGGTCCAGCAGACCCGCCGTGTGCAGCGCCCACAGCGAGAAGGAGATCAGGATCAGGTAGCCGACGAACAGCTCGCCGTACTCCGTGCCGATGCCGTAGGTGAAGACGGCCAGGCCGATCACGGTGACGACCGTGATGACCGCCCGCTCGACCCAGGGCGCGAGCGCCTTCGGGGCGGCGATCCGGTCGGGCTTGGTGACGTACGCCTTCAGGTTCTCCTTGGTGTCCTCACCGAGCCGCTCCGGCAGGGCGAAGGCGCCGAGCACGGGGAGCAGGGAGGCGACGGCCGCGATCCAGCCGCCGGGCTCCAGGTTGACCACACCGCCGAGTTCCGCGCAGATGGCGATGACGGTGAACCAGGTGGTGGCGAAGCCGCCGAGCGCGGTGAGCACCAGGGGGGCGTTGTTCCCGGCGGGCAGCAGCCAGCCGAGCCCGGGGATGCCGTACGAGGACAGCGCGAACAGGGCGGTGAGCGCACCGGCGATGAAGGTCAGCCACTGCAGGCCGCCCGGGTAGCCGGTGTAGGTGAGGTTGCCGGGGAACTCGGAGGTCCAGGTCCAGGCGAGGAAGGCCGAGGCGGCGGTGGCGATACCGCCGGCCAGCAGGAGCGCGCGGGCCGCGGCGAGCGGCAGCGCGATCAGACCGCGGGCGGCCGGGGTGGGGGCGGCCGGCGTGTCAGGGGTGGTCTTCTCGATCTCGGTCACGTGATCACGCCCTGTCCGCGACGCGCTCGCCGAGCAGACCCTGTGGCCTGACCAGGAGTACGAGGATGAGGAGGCCGAAGGCCCAGACGTTGGCCCAGCTCTGGCCGCCGAGCTGCTGCATGCCGGGGATCTCGTCGATGTACGCGGAGGCCAGGGTCTCGGCGATACCGAGGACCAGACCGCCGAGCATGGCGCCGTAGATGTTGCCGATGCCGCCGAGGACGGCCGCGGTGAAGGCCTTGAGGCCCATCAGGAAGCCCATGCGGTAGTCGATGTTGCCGTACTTCAGGCCGTAGGCGACGGCGGCGACGGCGGCGAAGAAGCCACCGATCGCGAAGGCGATCACGATGATGCGGTTGGTGTCGATGCCCATCAGCTGGGCGGTGTCCGGGTCCTGCGCGGTGGCCTGCATGGCGCGGCCGGTGCGGCTCTTGCGGACGAAGTACGCCAGGGCCGCCATGCACACGATCGCGGAGAGGATCAGGAAGATGTCGGCGTCCTTGATGGTGATGGAGCCGATGTCACGGGTGGTGTCCAGGCCCGGGAAGGCGATGGCGCGGTCGGCGCCGGGGTAGAAGTTCCGGACGACTTCCTGGAGTGCCAGGGAGAGACCGATGGCGGTGATGAGCGGCGCCAGGCGTGGTGCTCCGCGCAGTGGTCGGTAGGCGAACCGTTCCGCGCCGACGGCGATGAGGACGGCCACGAGGCCACCGCCTATCAGCATCAGCGGGACGGCGACGGCCATCGCGGTGCCGTCGGGAAGGATGTAGAAGTAGACCGTGAAGGCGCCGAAGGCCCCGGTCATGAAGATCTCGCCGTGCGCGAAGTTGATGAGCTGGACGATGCCGTACACCATCGTGTAGCCGATGGCGATCAGCCCGTACATCGAGCCTAGAAGCAGCCCGTTGGCCAGCTGCTGCGGCAGGGTGTTCACCGCATGGCCTCCATGTCGCTGGATGTCGTGTGCACTGGTCGCGTGCAAGGTCGTGGGTGCACTGAACGTGTGCAGGTACTGGGTGTGAGAACGGGCCGCGCGGTCGGGGTCCCCTCCCGCGCGGCCCGCGTTGCTGATGGGCTGCCTGGGTCAGCCGAGGTTGGCGGTGCCGGTCTTCACGGCCTTCCACGCACCCTTTTCGACCTGGTAGACGGTCAGCTGCTTGTTGGTGGTGTCGCCGTACTCGTCGAACGCGACCTTGCCGCTGAGGCCCTCGAAGTCCGACTTCTGGACCTCCTCGACGACCTTGGCACGCAGGTCGTTGATGTCGCCGGGGACCTTGCCGTCGTTGGCGTCCACGACCGCCTTCACGGCCTTGATGATGGCGGTGGTGGCGTCGTAGGAGTAGGCACCGTAGGCGCCGTAGTCACCCTTGTAGCCCTTGGCCTTGTAGGTCTCGATGAACGACTTCGCGGCGGGCAGGGTGTCCGCGGGGACGCCGATCGCGGTCGCGAGGTCGCCCTCGGTGGCCGCGCCGCCGACCTCGATGTAGGTGGTGGCGAACATGCCGTCACCGCCGAACAGCGGGATCTTCACCCCGGCGTCCTTCATCTGCTTGGTGAGCAGCGCGGACTCGTCGTACTGGCCGCCGTAGTAGAGCAGGTCGGCGCCGGAGTTCTTGATCTTGGTGACCAGCGAACCGAAGTCCTTGTCACCGGTGTTGACGCTGTCCGTCTGGACGACCTTGCCGCCGAGCTTCTTGAACTGCTCGTTGAAGATCTTCGCCAGGCCGGCGCCGTAGGTCTGCTTGTCGTCGACGACGAAGGCCTTCTTCTTCTTCAGGCCGTTGTACGCGTAGTCGGCGGCGAAGCTGCCCTGCAGCTCGTCCGTGGTGGCGGTGCGGAAGTAGGTGTCGAACGGACGCTTCTTCTCGCTCTGCCAGTCCTTGCCCTGGGTCAGCTCAGGGGCGGTGTTGGACGGGGAGATCTGGACCATCTTGGCCGAGGCGAAGACCTGCTGCATCGTCTGGGCGACGCCGGAGTTCAGCGGGCCGACGGCGCCGACGGCGGTCTTGTCGCCGGTGATCGCGGTGGCGTTCGACTGGCCGGTGGCCGGCTGCGCCTTGTCGTCGTAGGCCTTCAGCTTGAAGGTCACGCCCGGGACGAGCTTGTTCTTGTTGGCGTCGTCGACGGCGATCTGGGCGCCGTACTGGATGCCGAGGCCGGTGGTGGAGTTCTCACCGGACAGGGGCGCGTCCACGCCGATGGTCAGGGTGGTGGTGTCCCCGCCGCTGTTGTCGCTGCCGCCGTTGTCGTCTCGGGAGCCGCAGGCGGTGAGCGTCAGAGCTCCGGTCGCGAGGACGGAGGTAAGTATCACCAAGGAACGTCGCACAATCAGTCCTTTCCGCAGTCACGCCCGCCCCGGTCAGGGGCGGCGGGTGCCGCGCTGGTACCGAACTCCCGATGGAGCGGTGACTGGCCGTGACTCTAAGCCCGGTATGTGCGGATGGGCATCGGCGTGAGCTTCCTTGTGACTTTCTTGTTATGACGTGGTGGAGGGCGGGCTTCGGCTGAGGGCGCTCTCAGCCGTTTTGGCGGAATATCCACTCAGTCCGCATTCTGAGAACTTGCACTTCCGATTGGCCGTGGGGCCGGTCGCGCGGGTACGGCGTCGCAGGCCGCGTGGAGGAGATCGGAAACGTCCCGCGAGAATGCGCCACCGAAGATGAAACTGTGGCGCTGTATTGCGTGAGTGTTACGCAGCGTTACGTCGAGATAGTGAAAGCCCGCATCCAGGGGCAGTTCCGAACAGTCGGATACGGAAATCCCCACCGTGGTACGGCGAGTTGTGCCTCCCGGCACGGTGAACTCGGGCCGGGGGGTGCTGCGGGCCGTGATCCCGTCGAAGGCGGCGCCGGTAACTCGCAGGGTGACGTCCGGCCCCCGGAGAACCGACACGGCGAACCGGAAACGTCCGCTGGTGGCAGGGGAGTTGGGCTTGTCGAGGGTCCCGGGATAGTCCCACCTGGTGACGTTGACAGGCCAGGCGGCGAGGTCGGAGGGCTCGGACGATTCGGGATCCCCGGGCGCGAGTAGCGGCTGCGTCTGCCGCGGCGGGCGGCGGGGCAGACGTGCGTCGGTCGGCGTCGAATCGGCCGGGGTGGGGGTCCGGGGGGGGGTGCCTGGAGTCGTACGGCGAGCCGGGTGGCCGGGCGTCTGTCGGCGTGGGCGGGTGCGTCTGCCGCGGCGGCGGCGGGGTAGCCGGGCATCGGTCGGCGTCGACCCGGCCGGGGTGGGCGTGCGGGGGTGGTGCCTCGGCCTCCTTGCGGGTGGGGTGCCGACGACCACGGCCTGCCGGGTTCCGGCGGCGGGCCGGGCGTCTGTCGGCGTGGGCGGGTGCGTCTGCCGCGGCGGGCGGCGGGGTAGTCGGGCGTGGGTCGGCGTCGACTCGGCCGGTGTGGGCGTGCGGCGGTGGTGGCTGGGGTCGGCCGTACTGCTGCCTCTGCCGTCGCTGCGGAAACCATGCCGCTGGGCGGCGCCCACCCCGGCGGCGGCGCTGATGGGCTCGGTAGCTGCGGGCAGTCGTGCCGCTGGGGTGGCGCCCGCTGCCGAAGAGAGCGGCACCCTCTTGGCGCAGGGCTACTCCTCGCTCAGCCCCTGCGCGCGGTCAGTCGATCAGCCGGCGGCGCCCACGGGCTCGCCGTCCCCCGGCCGCACATCCCGCAGCAGGCAGGTCAGCCGGGCCGTGCACACCCGCTTGTCGTCCTCGTCGCTGATGACGATCTCGTACGTCGCGGTGGAGCGCCCCCGGTGAACCGGCGTGGCCACCCCCGTCACCAGACCCGACCGCGCCCCTCGATGATGCGTGCAGTTCAGATCGACACCCACGGCGATCTTCGAAGACCCCCCGTGCAACATCGACCCCACAGACCCCAAAGTCTCCGCCAGGACCGCGGACGCACCTCCGTGCAGCAACCCGTACGGCTGCGTGTTCCCCTCCACCGGCATCGTCCCGACCACCCGCTCCGCCGACGCCTCCAGGATCTGCACGCCCATCCGCGTCCCCAGATGCCCCGCCGAGAACAGCGCCGGCAGATCCACCCCGAGCGCGGCGTACTCGTCAATGACCTCTTGCGGGAACTTCACCTGCTGTTGCTCGCCCATGGGGTCGGACTCCGTTCGTCGTCGGTGCTGAGCAAACGCTCAGTCGGTCGCCGATTGTTCCAGACGCACCACGACGGACTTGCTGGCCGGGGTGTTACTGGTGTCCGCGGTGGCATCCAGCGGCACCAGCACATTGGTCTCGGGGTAGTACGCCGCCGCACACCCCCGAGCCGTCGGATAGAGCACGACCCGGAACCCGGGAGCCCTCCGCTCGACCCCGTCCTTCCACTCACTGACCAGATCGACGTACGACCCGTCCGCGACCCCGAGCGCCGAGGCGTCCTCGGGATGCACCAGCACCACCCGCCGGCCGTTCTTGATCCCCCGGTAACGGTCGTCGAGTCCATAGATCGTGGTGTTGTACTGGTCGTGCGACCGCAGCGTCTGCAGCAACAGCCGCCCCTCGGGCAGCTCCGGATACTCGACCGGCGCCGCCGTGAAGTTCGCCTTCCCGGTCGCCGTCGGAAACCGCCGCTCGTCACGCGGAGCGTGCGGCAGCGCGAACCCACCGGGATGCGCCACGCGCGCGTTGAAGTCCTCGAACCCCGGGACGACCCGCGCGATGCGATCACGGATCGTCGCGTAGTCCTTCTCGAATTCCTCCCACGGCACGCGGCTGTCCGAGCCGAGCACCCGCCGCGCCAGCCGGCACACGATCGCCGGCTCGGACAGCAGCTGGGCACTCGCCGGCTCCAGCCGCCCGCGCGAGGCATGCACCATGCCCATGGAGTCCTCGACGGTCACGAACTGCTCGCCACTGCCCTGAAGATCACGCTCGGTCCGCCCCAGCGTCGGCAGGATCAGCGCCCGCGCCCCCGTGACCGCATGCGAACGGTTCAGCTTGGTCGACACATGCACCGTCAGCCGCGCCCGCCGCATCGCCGCCTCGGTCACCTCCGTGTCGGGCGACGCCGACACGAAGTTGCCGCCCATCGCGAAGAAGACCTTCGCCTTGTCGTCCCGCATCGCGCGGATCGCCCGTACGACGTCATAGCCGTGCTCCCGCGGCGGCGCGAACCCGAACTCCTCCTCCAGGGCGTCCAGGAAGGCCGGGGCGGGCCGCTCGAAGATGCCCATCGTGCGGTCGCCCTGCACGTTGGAGTGGCCGCGCACCGGGCACACGCCCGCGCCCGGGCGCCCGATGTTGCCGCGCAGAAGCAGGAAGTTGACCACCTCGCGGATGGTCGGCACGGCGTGCTTGTGCTGGGTCAGACCCATCGCCCAGCAGACGATCGTCCGCTCGGAGGCGAGGATCATGCCCAGCGCCCGCTCGATGTCCGTGCGGGCGAGGCCGGTCGCCGCGAGCGTCTGGTCCCAGTCGGCGGCCCGCGCTTGCGCGGCGAACTCCTCGTAACCGTGCGTGTGTTCGCGCACGAACTCCTCGTCGACCGCGCCGTCCGTCTCCAGGACCAGCTTGTTGAGGAGCCGGAACAGCGCCTGGTCCCCGCCGATGCGGATCTGCAGGAACAGATCGGTGAGGGAGGCGCCCTTGAGCATGCCCTGCGGGGTCTGCGGGTTCTTGAACCGCTCAAGGCCGGCCTCGGGCAGCGGGTTGACGCTGATCACCTTGGCGCCGTTCGCCTTGGCCTTCTCCAGCGCGGAGAGCATCCGGGGGTGGTTCGTGCCGGGGTTCTGGCCGGCCACGATGATCAGGTCGGCCTGGTAGAGGTCCTCCAGCAGCACGCTGCCCTTGCCGACGCCGATGGTCTCGTTCAGCGCGGAGCCCGAGGACTCGTGGCACATGTTCGAGCAGTCCGGCAGATTGTTGGTGCCGAACTCGCGGGCGAACAGTTGATAGAGGAACGCCGCCTCGTTGCTCGTGCGCCCCGAGGTGTAGAAGAGGGCCTCGTCCGGGGAGCCGAGGGCGGTCAGCTCCTCGGCGACGATGTCGAAGGCGCGCTCCCAGGTGACCGGCTCGTAGTGGTCGCCGCCCTCGGGGAGATACATGGGGTGGGTCAGCCGACCCTGCTGCCCCAGCCAGTAGCCGCTGCGGGTCGCCAGATCGGCGACGGAGTGCGCGGCGAAGAACTCCGGGGTCACCCGGCGCAGGGTGGCCTCCTCGGCGACCGCCTTCGCGCCGTTCTCACAGAACTCCGCGGTGTGCCGGTGCTCCGGCTCCGGCCAGGCGCAGCCCGGGCAGTCGAAGCCGTCCTTCTGATTGACCCGCAGCAGCGTCAGCGCGGTCCGCTTCACGCCCATCTGCTGCTGGGCGATGCGCAGGGTGTGCCCGATGGCGGGAAGCCCCGCCGCCGCGTGCTTCGGCTCGGCGACCTGCGGCGCGTCCTGAACCGGATCACCCTTGGGCGGCTTCGTCGCCATCGCACGCTCTCCTTACGACTGCGTATGTGAGGTACGTCTCCGATCCTCGCACGTGTCAGTGACAACGCCCGAGCCCGGGTTCGCCGGAGGGCGCGAGCAAGGGTTGCGGCAAGCGCCCGGGCACCGCCGATCCGGCCGTGGGCCCCGACTGTCAGTGCGGCGTGGCAGGATCGGGGACGTGGCAGAGACAGCATCGAAGAAGACCGAGACGACCCCAGGCGGCAACCGTCCGCGCCTGATGCTCATGGACGGGCATTCCCTGGCCTACCGCGCGTTCTTCGCGCTGCCCGCGGAGAACTTCACGACGGCGACGGGCCAGCCGACGAACGCGATCTACGGCTTCGCGTCGATGCTGGCCAACACGCTGCGCGACGAGTCGCCCACGCACTTCGCGGTCGCCTTCGACGTGTCCCGCAAGACCTGGCGCTCCGAGGAGTTCACGGAGTACAAGGCGAACCGTTCCAAGACCCCGGACGAGTTCAAGGGCCAGGTCGAGCTGATCGGCGAGCTGCTCGACGCGATGCACGCCGAGCGCTTCGCGGTCGAGGGGTACGAGGCGGACGACGTCATCGCCACCCTCGCCACCCAGGCCGAGGCCGAGGGCTTCGAGGTGCTGATCGTCACCGGCGACCGGGACAACTTCCAGTTGATCACCGAGAACGTCACCGTGCTGTACCCGACGAAGGGCGTCTCCGAGCTGACCCGGTTCACCCCGGAGAAGGTCTTCGAGAAGTACGGGTTGACGCCCGCGCAGTACCCCGACTTCGCGGCCCTGCGCGGCGACCCGTCCGACAATCTGCCGGGCATCCCGGGCGTCGGTGAGAAGACCGCCGCGAAGTGGATCAACCAGTTCGGCTCGTTCGCGGAGCTGGTCGAGCGCGTCGACGAGGTCAAGGGCAAGGCGGGCCAGAACCTCCGTGACCACCTGGAGGCGGTCAAGCTCAACCGCCGTCTGACCGAGATGGTGCGCACCGTCGAGCTGCCCAAGACCGTCACCGACCTGGAGCGGGCCGCGTACGACCGCAAGGCCGTCGCGATGGTCCTGGACACCCTGGAGATCCGTAACCCGTCCCTGCGGGAGCGGCTGCTCGCGGTCGACCCCGGTGCCGAGGAGGCCGAGGAGACCTCGGTCGTCGCGGCCGGCGTGGAGCTGGACGGCAAGGTGCTGGGCACCGGCGAGCTGGCCCCGTGGCTGGCCGAGCACGGCACCGCGCCGCTCGGTGTCGCCACCGTCGACACCTGGGCGCTCGGCACCGGCTCGGTGGCCGAGGTCGCGCTGGCGACGGCCGGGGGTCCGGCGGCCTGGTTCGACCCGTCCCAGCTGGACGAGGCCGACGAGACGGCGTTCGCGGGTTGGCTGGCCGACGCCGGCCGCCCCAAGATCTTCCACAACGCCAAGGGCGCGATGCGCGTCTTCGCCGAGCACGGCTGGACCGTGGACGGCGTGACCATGGACACCGCCCTCGCCGCATACCTGGTCAAGCCCGGCCGCCGCTCCTTCGACCTGGACGCGCTGTCCCTGGAGTATCTGCACCGCGAGCTGGCCCCCGCCGCCGCTGCCGACGGCCAGCTCGCCTTCGGCGCGGACGACGGCGCCGAGGCCGAGGCGCTCATGGTCCAGGCTCGCGCCGTCCTCGACCTCGGCGAGGCCTTCGAGGGCCGGCTCCAGGAGGTCGGCGCGGCCGATCTGCTCCGTGACATGGAGCTGCCCACCTCCGAGCTGCTGGCCCGTATGGAGCGGCACGGCATCGCGGCCGACCGCGCCCACCTGGAAGCCATGGAACAGATGTTCGCGGGCGCCGTACAGCAGGCGGTGAAGGAGGCGCACGCGGCAGCCGGACACGAGTTCAACCTCGGCTCGCCCAAGCAGCTCCAGGAGGTCCTCTTCGGTGAGCTGGGCCTGCCGAAGACGAAGAAGACCAAGACCGGCTACACCACCGACGCCGACGCCCTGGCCTGGCTCGCGAGCCAGACGGACAACGAACTCCCGGTGATCATGCTCCGCCACCGTGAGCAGGCGAAGCTCCGGGTCACGGTCGAGGGCCTGATCAAGACGATCGCGGCGGACGGCCGGATCCACACCACCTTCAACCAGACGGTCGCCGCGACCGGCCGGCTCTCCTCGACGGACCCGAACCTCCAGAACATCCCGGTCCGCACCGACGAGGGCCGCGCGATCCGCCGGGGCTTCGTGGTCGGCGAGGGCTTCGAGTCCCTGATGACGGCGGACTACAGCCAGATCGAGCTGCGCGTGATGGCCCACCTGTCCGCCGACGAGGGGCTGATCGAGGCGTTCACCTCGGGGGAGGACCTGCACACCACGGCCGCCTCCCAGGTCTTCGCCGTGGAGCCGGCCGCGGTGGACGCGGAGATGCGCCGCAAGATCAAGGCGATGTCCTACGGCCTGGCGTACGGCCTCTCGGCCTTCGGCCTCTCCCAGCAGCTGAACATCGAGGCCGGCGAGGCCCGCGCCCTGATGGACGCCTACTTCGAGCGCTTCGGCGGCGTACGCGACTACCTGCGCCGAGCCGTCGACGAGGCGAGGGCGACGGGCTACACGGCGACCCTCTTCGGCCGCCGCCGCTACCTCCCCGACCTCAACAGCGACAACCGCCAGCGCCGGGAGGCGGCCGAGCGGATGGCCCTGAACGCCCCGATCCAGGGTACGGCGGCCGACATCGTCAAGATCGCCATGCTCAAGGTCGACGCAGCCCTGCGCGAGGCCGGCCTCAAGTCCCGCATGCTCCTCCAGGTCCACGACGAAATCGTTCTGGAGATCGCCCCGGGCGAGCGCGAAAAGGCCGAGGCACTGGTCCGTGAGCAGATGTCGAACGCGGTCACCCTGGACGTCCCGCTGGGCGTCTCAGTGGGTTCGGGCGCGGACTGGGAGTCGGCGGCGCACTGAGAACCAGGGGAGCGATGGCTCCATGAGGGGCGCGGGGAACTGCGCGACCAGCCACAGAAGACCCGCGCCCCGACAACAACAGCAAGCAGGCAGACGTGAACGAACCATCACCCACGTGGCCCCTGCAAAGACGCCGCCACCCACCCAGGCCCGTCAGGATGCGGGCATGGGCATACGCATACCCTCGCTCCACCGCCGGACGGCACACGCGGCTGACGCCAGCACCCCCCGCATCCCCACCGACCTGCGGGCAACCCTCCTCCTCTGGGCAGAGCTCACCCGGCCCGCACGGCCACGCCCCCTGCGCAGAGTCACCGTATTTGTGGCGTCCGCTGTGCGGGCGCCCCGGCAGGACGCCACACCCTGACCCCCACCGCGTACACCAGCACCCCCAGCACCAGTCCCGCGCCCGCCCCGAAACACAGCGTCGGAACCAGTTCCCAGGGCTTCGCGACCGACCCCCAGTACGCCCACCAGCGCACCGCCCGCTGCACCGCGAACACCGTCGCGCAGCCGAAGAGCACGCCCCCGGCGACCCACCGGTCCCGCGAGGACAGCGCCGGCACCCCGACCGGCGAAACGCCCCCCGGAATTCGCCGTAGCGCGGCCACGAATGACCCCGCGATGACGACCGCCGCCACCGCCGAACCGCCGTACTGCAGATACCAGTACAAGGGGGACCCGGCGAATGACTCCCCCAGGAGGGGGAAGAGCCGTATCCCCCACCGGTCGAGATGCGTGAACGCGTCCCACACGACATGGGTGAGCGCGCCGAGGACCGCGGAGACGTACCACCACAGCACCAGATCCGGCCGCACGCGCGCGCGTGGCGCACCGCAGCGCAGCAGCGCGGCGACCCGCCCCTGCCGGGCCGGCGGCAGCAACGCCACCAGCGGCTCGCGCACCAGCAGCCACAGCCCCACCAGCGCCCAGATGATGGCCACATCCACCGTGAACACGCCCGTGAAGGAGTGCGTGACGTCGCCGAACTCCATCGCGCCGGGCACCGCGCTCGCCGCGTAGTAGGTCACGTCGGGACCGAACGACCCCGCCACGAGGACGGCGGGTACCAGCCGGCCCCGGCCCGTTCCGTCGGTGCGCACGGCGGGCAGAACGGCCGCCGCATGACTCAGGGTGAACGGCACCGACGCTCCTCACTGGCGGATGTGATCGACCCGGCCAGTATCACGCATGGCCAACTGGTGAATATCGGACGCGAACGGGTGCCCGTGGCGCGGAAGTTGTCGTAGGGTCACTTGGGTTGGCGCGCGGGGAGCGCGGTCGACGCACGGACAAAAACGGACGGATGCTCGCGGGGCCACCACCGAACGGCCGCACGAGCGCAACCCCCACGGCGGGTCGTTCGTCACAACAGGGCGACGGGACAGACAGAGACGGGCGCTCGGGCGTCCACGGGAGGGGTTCACTCTATGTCGGCGCAATTCGGCAGGAGGCTGTACAAAGGTGCGGCCACCGCCGCCGTGGCCGCTCTTGCGGTAGCGGCGCTGTCCGGCTCCCAGGCTCCCGGAGTGACGGTCGACGACCAGGGCAGACGGACGACGTCCGACACCCGGCCCACTCCCGACGCCGCCGACGACAGCGCGACCGGCAACTCCCCGTACTACACGGACCTGCCGCCCCTCGACAGCCCCAAGCCCTCGCCGAGCGCGGGCGGCACGGGCACCGGAAGCACCGACTCCGAGTCCGGGATACCCGCGACCGTCCTGGACGCCTACAAGCAGGCCGCCGCCTCGCTCCAGGAGTCCAAGCCCGGCTGCAACCTGCCCTGGGAGCTGCTCGCCGCGATCGGCTACGTCGAGTCGGGCCACGCCCGCGGCGGCCGGGTGAGCGCCGACGGCACCACGACCTCCCCGATCCTCGGCCCGCAGCTCAACGGCAACGGCTTCGCGAACATCAGCGACACCGACGACGGCGCCTACGACGGGGACAGTTCGTACGACCGTGCCGTGGGCCCGATGCAGTTCATCCCGTCCACCTGGGCGTGGGCAGGCCGCGACGGCAACGGCGACGGTGAGAAGGACCCGAACAACGTCTACGACGCGGCCCTCGCCGCAGGGCGCTATCTGTGCCGCTTCGACTGGGACCTGTCCAACGGATCCGACCTCAGGAGCGCGATCCTCAGCTACAACAACTCGACGGACTACCTGAACACCGTCCTGGCGTGGCTGGAGCACTACCGCAAGGGCGTCGACGAGATCCCCGACGGCACCGGCACCCTTCCCGAGGACCGCAGCGACCACAACGGCGGGGCCCAGACCCAGCCGTCGCCTCCGGCCTCGCGGCCGCCGAACACGACGCCGCCCACCACGCCCCCGGGCACAAAGCCCCCCACGACACCGCCGAGCACGCCCCCGCCCTCGACACCGCCCACGACGCCTCCGGGGACCCCTACCGACAGGGTGCACCACCTGGAGGACGCCGGCACCGCCAAGCTCACCGCGAGGACGGGCGACGCCTTCGGCGAGAGGATCAGCACCCGTGCCGAGACCTCGGCCGGCAAGGGCGTCGGCAAGGTGCGGATACGCTTCACCATCGTCGGCGACACCGACGCCACCTTCAGCGGCGGCGAGAAGTACGCCACGGCCCTCACGAACAGCAGCGGTACGGCCGTGGCGCCCGCGCTCCAGGCGGGTGAGGAGACCGGCGACTTCATCGTCCGCGCCACCGTCGTGGGCCGCTCCATCGCCGGCCTCGACTACACGGCCACGGTCACCGAACGCGTCGCCGACGCCCTCGCCCGTACCGCCGACACCGCGCTGACCTGCACCCCGGGCGGCGAGTTCGCGGACCAGGTGGAGGTGAAGGCCACCTACCAGGGCGCCGCAGCGGACGGGGTCGCGGCCACCGCCACGCTGATCAAGTCGGCGGACGACCCGGCCGAGAACGACAAGGGCCCCTACTTCAGGGACGCCGAGGGCAATCCGGTACGCACCCTGACCGGCCTGGAGACGGACGCAGCCGGCCTGCTGAAGCTGCCGAAGCTGTACGCCGACGACTCCACCGGCACCTTCCTGCTCCGCATCAACACCGCGGGCGGCGCGACGCTGACGGTCGAACTGACCGTGGCGGCCGCGGAGTCGCCGTCGCCCACCCCGTCGGCGAGCCCCAGCGCATAAGGACGGCCCGGACGGTGCCCCTCCAGCCCGGGAGGGGCGCCGTCGTCGTGTGCAACGTGTTCTCATCTCGCCCGCCCGTTGCTACGGTGCCGGACCTGACGAGGTATCAGCTCCGGCCCCGTGGGGAGGCACCGTGCGCGCCCTGATCGCCGCCGCGACCGGTCTCGCCGTCGCGCTCGCCCTGGTGTTCACGCTCACCGCGCTGGGCTCGCCGGCCGGCGAGACCTCCCCCGAGCCGCTGCTGACGACGGTGCCCGCACACCCGTAACCGCCCGGGAGGGAGGCCGAGATGCGCCGCAAGGCCAGTCTGGTCCTGCTCGCGTTCGCCGTGTTCTTCGCCGCGCTGTCCCCGATGCTGCGCTGGTACGCCTTCCCGCGCCTGGCCAAGATCCCCGCGAACCAGTACCAGGACATGGTCCTGGAGGCGAAGGACGCCACCCTGCTCGACTACGGCACGATGAAGGCGAAGAAGGTCTCCAAGGTCACCATCGTGCAGACCCTGAAGGGGAATGTGGAGGCCTCCGAGCGGATCGAGAAGACGGCGGGCCGGGACGTGGTCGTCTGGGACGGCCTCTCCTATGTCCAGGGCCCCGACGGCAAGATGGTCTCCCAGATCCCCGAGCGCTATATCTTCGACGCCCACACCCAGGAACCCGTCCACGCCCCCGGCGAGATGGTCGACGGCGACCCGGTGCGCCGCGAGGGCATCGAGTTCAAGTGGCCGTTCCTGACGGAGAAACGGTCCTACGAGTACTTCGACGCCCAGACCCGCACCTCCGCGCCCATCTACTACCGGGGTACCGAGGACTTCCGCGGCCTCGAGGTCTACTACTTCGAGCAGACCATCCCGTGGACGAAGGTGCCGTTCCCCAAGAAGCTGCCCGTCGGCGGAGTGACACCGGAGTCCCTCGACGAGACCGGCACCACCCGCTGGTACACCACGGTCCGCAAGTTCTGGGTCGAACCCCTCACCGGCGCCCCCGTCTACGGCGAGGAGATCCACAAGGAGGAACTCCGCGGCGGCAGCCTCCTCGGCGACCGCGACAAGGTCACGGCGTTCTCCGGCCATGTGAAGATGCGCGAGGACTACATCGACTACACGGTCGACCTGGTCAAGTCCAACCGCACCCTGGTCCTCCTGATGACGTCGTACCTGCCGTGGGGCTTCCTGACGCTCGGCATCCTCCTGCTGGCCCTGTCCCTCTACTTGGAGGCCCGCAGCCGCCGCCCGGCGGATCCGGCCCCGGGGGAGACGGTCGAACCGGAACCGGTCAACGCCTGAGCCGCGCTGTTGTATGCCGGGTGGGCTCGGCCGTCGCCGGGTCCTCGGGCCACGGATGCTTCGGATAGCGGCCGCGCAGCTCGGCTCGTACGCCCTTGTAGCCCTCCTTCCAGAAGGAGGCGAGGTCGGCGGTGACGGCGGCGGGACGGCCGGCGGGGGAGAGGAGATGGACGAGGACCGGAACTCCGGCGAGGGACGGCGACTCGTGCAGGCCGAACATCTCCTGCAACTTCACGGCGAGGACGGGCTGTTCGGGGTTCGTGTAGTCGATCCGGATTCTGGACCCACTGGGGACGGTGAGGCGTTCGGGCGCCAGCTCGTCCAGCCGTGCCGCCTCGCCCGAGGCCCAGGGCAGCAGCCGGCCCAGGCCCGCCCCCGCGTCGATCCGCGCAAGGTCCGCCCGCCGCCGGGAACGGCTCAGCTCCGGCTCCAGCCATTCCTCCACGCGCGCGTGCAGCGCAGCGTCGGAGACGTCGGGCCAGGAGTCGCCCACGTGCAGATGGAGAAACGCCAGCCGCTGTCGCAGGACGAGCGCGTCCGGCGACCACCGCAGCAGGCCGAGTCCCTCCTGTCGCAGTCCGTCCAGAAGGGCATCGCGTACGAGGGAGGCGTCGGCGTGCTTGAGCGGACGTACCGCCAGCTCGATCGCGCCCAGGCGTTCCACCCGGCGCGCGACCACGTCCCCGTCGGCCCAGTGGACCTCCTCGCCCTCCGTATACAGAGGAGCGGCCGCCGAGCGAGCCGTCTCCTCGTCCACCACGGCGGCGAGCTGCACGCGTGCGTGTCCCTTGCCGACGGGCCGGTCCGCCGCGGCGACGGCGATCCAGGGGGCGCCGTGCAGGGGTGAGCGGTCGGGGAGGTCGGCCCTGGTCCCGGAGGCCATGAGGTAGGAGCCGCCGTCGAGCTTGGCGACGCGCTCGGGGAAGGCCAGGGCGGCGACGACCCCGGCGAGCCGGTCGGCGGAGAGGGCCGCGTCCTGATCGAGGGTGCCGGGTCCGAACTCGGCGTCCGCCCGCGACCCGCGGTCCTGGGCGTGCGGGCGGGAAACCTCGCCGGCGGCGGCTCGCAGCCGCCGCACCTCGCTGCGCCACCGCCCCGAGTACGCGTCACCCCCGTGCCGAGCAGCCCTCCAGGCCGCCGCCAGATCATCGCCGTACTCCCGCGGCGCCTCCTCCGACAGCAGAGCCACCACCTCGGCACCCGCACCGGAGGTGTCCAGCAGGGCCCGCCCCAGACGCGGGTGCAACCCGAGCCGGGCCAGCCTCAGCCCCCGCTCCGTGGCCCGGCCCTGGGAATCCACGGCCCCCACCGCCGCCAAGGCGGTTCGCGCCGCCGCCATCGCGCCCGCCGGCGGCGGATCCAGCAGCGCAAGCCCTGTGGCTGCCGGATCTCCCCAGCACGCCGTCTGCAACGCGAACGCCGTCAGGTCCGCCACCTTGATCTCGGGGGAGGGGAAGCGCGGCAGACGCGCGTCCTCCGCCTCCGCCCAGCAGCGGTACACCGCACCCGGCGCCTCACGACCGGCCCGGCCCGCCCGCTGCCGCCCCGCCGCCTGCGAGGCCCGTACCGTCGTCAGCGCGCTCAGGCCGCGCGCGTGGTCGACGCGCGGCTCCCGCGCAAGACCGGAGTCGACCACGACCCGGACCCCGGGGACCGTCAGCGAGGACTCCGCCACGGACGTCGCCAGCACCACCCGGCGCCGCTCCGCAGGGGCGAGCACCGCGTCCTGCACCGCCGCCGGGGCGCGACCGTGCACCTGGAGCACCTCCACACCGCCCAGGCCGCCGAGCTGTCCGGCCACCCGCGCGATCTCCCCCACACCGGGCAGGAAACACAGCACGTCCCCGTCCCGCTCGGCCAGCGCCCGCCGCACCACCGACGCCACATGCGTCAGCAGCGCCGGGTCCACCCGCATCCCGTGCGGCGGCCGCACCGGACGCGCAGGCGGCGCCCACACCACCTCCACCGGATACGAGACACCCTCCGCCTCGACCACCGGCGCGCCGCCCAGCAGCCGGGCCCAGCCCTGAGCGTCCGTCGTCGCCGACGCGGCCACCAGCCGCAGCTCCGGCCGCAGCGCCTGCCGTACGTCCCACAGGAAGGCCGCCGTCGTGTCCGCGTCCAGATGCCGTTCGTGGCACTCGTCCAGGACCACGACGTCGACGCTCGCGAGTTCCTGGTCGCGCTGGAGGCGCTGCAGCAGCACACCCGTCGTGACGACCTCCACGCGTGCGTGCCGTCCGACGACCCGCTCCCCGCGCACGGTGTAGCCGACGCTCCCGCCGACCTTCTCACCGAGCAGCCACGCCATCCGCCGGGCGGCGGCGCGGGCGGCGATACGGCGCGGCTCCGCGACGACGACCCGCCGGGCGGGCGCGGCAGCGTCCAGCAGCCCCGCCAGCGCCGGCGGGACGAGGGTCGTCTTGCCGGTGCCGGGCGGGGCGACGAGGACCGCGGTGCCGTGCGCCTCCAGGGCGTCGGTCAGAGAGGGAAGGGCACCGCGTACGGGAAGGGCGTCCAGGGCGTCGTAACGGATCACGCACTCAGTCTCGTACGCAGACGAAGATCGCCGTCCCCGGGATCAGATTCCCGCGCAGCGGGGACCAGCCGCCCCACTCCGCGGTGTTCCAGGCCGGCCACTCCGGCTCCACCAGGTCGACCAGGCGGAGGTCCGCCGCCACGAGGTCCCGGACGCGGTCGCCGATCGTCCGGTGGTGCTCGACGTACACCGCGCGCCCCTCCTCGTCCTGCTCGACGTACGGCGTGCGGTCGAAGTACGAGGCGGAGACCGTGAGGCCCTCGGGGCCCGGCTCGTCGGGGAAGGCCCAGCGGATCGGGTGAGTCACGGAGAAGACGAAACGGCCGCCCGGGCGCAGCACCCGGCGCACCTCGCGCAGCACCTGCACCGGGTCGGCGACGAAGGGCAGCGCCCCGTACGCCGAGCAGGCCAGGTCGAAGGTGGCGTCGGCGAAGGGGAGGGCGCCCGCGTCCGCGCAGACCAAGGGGAAGGAGCCGCCGATCCGCAGCGCGTGCTGGAGCTGGCGGTGGGAGAGGTCCAGGGCGACCGGGCGGGCGCCCTGCGCGGCCAGCCAGCGCGCGCACTGGGCCGCGCCGGCCCCGATCTCCAGGACGTCCCTGCCCTTCAGCTCCTCCGGCGGGCCGAGCAGCTCCGCCTCCACCTCGTCCAGGCCCTCGGGGCCCCAGACGAAGCGGTCGTCGCCGAGGAAGGTGCCGTGCTCGACCTGGTACTCGTCCGCGTTGCGGTCCCACCAGCCCCGGTTCGCCCGGGAACTCTCCGCGACGTCGGCGGCACGCCGAGTGGCCTCCGGCTCGGCTTCCGACCCGGACGCGGCCTCGATGGATACGGGCTCTTGGATGATCGGCTCCCTCGTCGTACTCTTCCGTCCAAACCCCGTCCCCGGCGGTGTCACGAAAGGGGCGTCGTGGGCCCTGCGTGGCCTCGGGAGACAGGTTTTGTGCCGGGTATGCGGCGATCCGCCCCGGGTGTGCGCCTTCGCGCATTGACCCTGCCCGGCTGCCCCCGTATGCTACAAGTTGCGCTGCGGGCCTGCGCACCTCAGACGTAGCAGGCTGCGCTCGCATCTGTTGTATGTCCCCTCGGTTGTCGAGGCGCCATCACCAGTTACCTGGTGAGGCGCTTCCTTGGCTGTCCGGCTTCTTCAGAGCGATACGGGCTCCCGGCGTAGCAGTACCTACGACTTCAATGTCCGTACCGGAGCCCTTTCCCACATGACGAGCAGCACCGAGACCACCGCCACCACCCCGCAGGTAGCGGTCAACGACATCGGTAACGAGGAAGCCTTCCTCGCCGCGATCGACGAGACGATCAAGTACTTCAACGACGGCGACATCGTCGACGGCGTCATCGTGAAGGTCGACCGGGACGAGGTCCTGCTCGACATCGGTTACAAGACCGAAGGCGTTATCCCGAGCCGCGAGCTCTCCATCAAGCACGACGTCGACCCCAACGAGGTCGTCGCCGTGGGCGATGAGATCGAGGCCCTTGTCCTCCAGAAGGAGGACAAGGAAGGCCGCCTCATCCTGTCCAAGAAGCGCGCTCAGTACGAGCGTGCCTGGGGCACGATCGAGAAGATCAAGGAAGAGGACGGGATCGTCACCGGCACCGTCATCGAGGTCGTCAAGGGTGGTCTCATCCTCGACATCGGCCTCCGTGGCTTCCTCCCGGCCTCCCTGGTCGAGATGCGCCGCGTTCGCGACCTCCAGCCGTACGTCGGCAAGGAGCTTGAGGCCAAGATCATCGAGCTGGACAAGAACCGCAACAACGTGGTCCTGTCCCGCCGTGCCTGGCTGGAGCAGACCCAGTCCGAGGTCCGCCAGACGTTCCTCACCACCCTCCAGAAGGGTCAGGTCCGTTCCGGCGTCGTCTCCTCGATCGTCAACTTCGGTGCCTTCGTGGACCTGGGTGGCGTCGACGGTCTGGTTCACGTCTCCGAGCTGTCCTGGAAGCACATCGACCACCCGTCCGAGGTTGTCGAGGTCGGCCAGGAAGTCACCGTCGAGGTTCTCGACGTCGACATGGACCGTGAGCGTGTCTCCCTGTCGCTGAAGGCGACCCAGGAAGACCCGTGGCAGCAGTTCGCCCGTACCCACCAGATCGGCCAGGTCGTGCCCGGCAAGGTCACGAAGCTGGTTCCGTTCGGTGCGTTCGTCCGCGTGGACGAGGGCATCGAGGGTCTGGTCCACATCTCCGAGTTGGCCGAGCGCCACGTGGAGATCCCGGAGCAGGTCGTCCAGGTCAACGACGAGATCTTCGTCAAGGTCATCGACATCGACCTTGAGCGTCGTCGTATCAGCCTCTCGCTGAAGCAGGCCAACGAGTCCTTCGGTGCCGACCCGGCGTCGGTCGAGTTCGACCCGACCCTGTACGGCATGGCCGCGTCCTACGACGACCAGGGCAACTACATCTACCCCGAGGGCTTCGACCCCGAGACCAACGACTGGCTCGAGGGGTACGAGAAGCAGCGCGAGGAGTGGGAGCGCCAGTACGCCGAGGCGCAGACCCGCTTCGAGCAGCACCAGCAGCAGGTCATCAAGTCCCGCGAGGCCGACGCCGCTGCTGCGGCCGAGGGCGGCGAGACGGCGGGTGCGGCTCCGGCCGCGTCCGGTGGCGGCGGTTCGTACTCCTCCGAGGGCCCGGACAACTCCGGTGCGCTTGCCTCGGACGAGGCGCTGGCCGCGCTGCGTGAGAAGCTCGCCGGTGGCCAGAGCTGAGCTGACGCTCACTGAGCAGTAGCTCCTGACAGAGGGGCCGTACCTTTCGGGGTGCGGCCCCTTTGGCATGCCCTGACGGCCCTGTCCATACCGTCAAGATCACGATTCCTCGTTCTCCGGGAATGCCCACGCCCGCAAGGGCGTTGTTGAGTGTGAACACGAGGAGGAGCGGTCACTGTGCTTGATCCGCAGGATTTGTACGCATGGGATCCGAAGGGCCTGACTGTCGTCGACATGGCGCTGGCGCAGGAGTCCGCGGGCCTGGTCATGCTCTACCACTTCGACGGATACATCGACGCGGGCGAGACCGGCGACCAGATCGTCGACCGGCTGCTCGACTCGCTGCCCCACCAACTCGTGGCCCGGTTCGACCACGACCGGCTCGTGGACTACCGCGCCCGCCGCCCGTTGCTGACGTTCAAGCGCGACCGCTGGACCGACTACGAGGTTCCGGCCATCGAGGTACGGCTCGTCCAGGACGCCACCGGAGCGCCCTTCCTGCTGCTGTCCGGCCCCGAGCCGGACGTGGAGTGGGAGCGCTTCGCCGCCGCCGTCCAGCAGGTCGTGGAGCGGCTCGGTGTCCGGCTGTCCGTGAACTTCCACGGGATCCCCATGGGCGTCCCGCACACCCGCCCTGTCGGCCTCACCCCGCACGGCAACCGCACCGACCTCGTCCCGGGTCACCGCAGCCCCTTCGAGGAGGCGCAGGTGCCGGGCAGCGCCGAGTCGCTGCTGGAGTACCGCCTGATGGAGGCGGGCCACGAGGTCCTCGGCGTCGCCGCGCACGTGCCGCACTACATCGCGCGTTCCCCGTACCCGGACGCCGCCCTGACCGTCCTGGAGTCCATCACGGCCGCGACCGGCCTGGTCCTCCCGGGCATCGCGCACGCCCTGCGCACCGACGCCCACCGCACCCAGACCGAGATCGACCGCCAGATCCAGGAGGGCGACGAGGAACTGGTGGCGCTGGTCCAGGGCCTTGAGCACCAGTACGACGCGGCGGCGGGGGCCGAGACACGGGGCAACATGCTCGCCGAGCCCGTGGAGATCCCGTCGGCGGACGAGATCGGGCGCGAGTTCGAGCGGTTCCTGGCGGAGCGGGAAGGCGACAACTAGGGGGTGTTTTGAAAGTCCTGTGCGGTGCCCGCGGTGCCCGCGGTGTTCGGTGCGTGCCCTCGGCGTGCCGGACGAAGGCCCTCGTACTGGACGTACTTGGGTCTTTGGCCGGTGCGGCGAGGGTGCGTGCCGGGCGCCGTGGGTGCTGTGCGGGACTTTCAAAACACCCCCTAGGCCCGCTCGGGCAGGCCCTAAGCTTCGGCCATGCTGAAAGTTGGCCTGACCGGCGGTATCGGTGCCGGCAAGAGCGAGGTGTCACGGCTGCTCGTGGCCTGCGGTGCCGTGCTGATCGACGCGGACCGTATCGCGCGGGAGGTCGTGGCGCCGGGGACGCCCGGGCTCGCCGCCGTGGTGGAGGCCTTCGGCGAGGAGGTGCTGGCGGAGGATGGGAGCCTGGACCGCCCCAAGCTGGGCTCCATCGTCTTCGCCGACCCCGACAAGCTCGCTGTACTGAACTCGATCGTGCACCCCTTGGTGGGCGCCCGCTCCCGCGAGCTGGAGCAGGCGGCCGCCGGGGACGCGGTCGTCGTCCATGACGTCCCGCTGCTGACGGAGAACGGCCTGGCGCCGCTGTACGACGTCGTGGTCGTCGTCGACGCCGACCCCGAAACCCAGCTCGACCGGCTGGTGAGGCTGCGCGGGATGACCGAGGAGGACGCCCGCGCGAGGATGGCCGCCCAGGCGACGCGGGAGAAGCGCCGGGAGATCGCCGACATCGTCATCGACAACGACGTACCGCTGGAAGAGCTGCAGCGGCGGGTACGGGAAGTGTGGGACGAGTTGAAGCACAGGGCCCAGACGCCTCAGGAATAGCGGCCCCTCCTGGGGGCGTTGAAGCCCTTCAGTGAGGGAAGGACTCTGCCGTGCCCGAGACCAGCGGTTCGACCGGACGCACTCCGGAGACGCATGTCATCGATTTCCGTGCCGCCGAGCATCTGCTCGCCGCGCGGGACCCGCGGGGCGCGGTGAAGCTGCTCGACGGTGTCATCGCCGCGCACCCCGAGAACACCGCCGCGCGGCTGCTGCGCGCGCGTGCCTTCTTCGCGGCCGCGCAACTGCGGCCCGCCGAGCTGGAGTTCACCATCGTCCTGGAGCGCGAGCCGGACAACGCGTTCGCGCACTTCGCGCTCGCCCGCACCTATGAGCGGCAGGGGCGGCGTGACCAGGCCGTACGCCACTTCCGGCTGGCGGCAGCGCTGGACCCCAACCCGCAGTACAGGAAGGCGGCGCGGTTCGAGTCCTGAGCGTCAGCGGCGGTCGGGCGGGTTGTACGGCGGGACGTCCCGGCCGGGCTGGTAGTGCGGGCCCTGGCGGATGTGCCGGACGATGAAGAACATGTCCACGGCGACGACCAGCGCCAGGACCCCGCAGGCCACCGCCCAGCCGGTACGGCCGGCCAGCGCGAAGGCGACCGTGCCGAAGACCGCCCAGACCAGCCCCCACACACTCAGCCAGAACCGCGTGCGCAGCGCACTGCGCGCGGTCGTGGGTTCACTGCCCGTACGCATCGGGATCACCACTCCTCCTTCGGAACGTACTCTCCGAGGAGCCGTTCACAAAGAGGGGGTATGTGTCGTGCCGCTGCCGGATGCCGACGATCTGCCCGAGACCCTGATCGACCTCGCCGTACCCCACGAGGACATCGGCGCCCTCGTCCGCATGCGGCGAAGGGTCACCGACGATCCCGAGCTCAGACAGTTCCTGGAGGCGTCGGTCGAGGAGCTCGTCCGGGACATGGGGACCATCGGCGCGCGGGTCGAGCTGCCCGAGCTGGACTGGCCCGCGGGGCCCTTGCAGCGCTGTTTCCCCGCGTACGTCTTCGTCGCCGCGCTGCCCTACACGCGCGCGTACCACCGCGAGCGCGGTGTCCCCGCCGAGGTGACCCGGCGCACCCTCGCCGACCTCGGCCGGAACATGGCCGTCCACCGTCGGCGGTACGGCCGGGCGGGCGTACAGGCCCCGAGATGGCTGGCCCATCACTTCCGTGGGGAGCTGTACCAGCTGGGGCGGCTCCAGTTCGAGCGGACGCGCACCGGGCAGATGTTCGCCGCGGACGGTCTGGACCCGGACACGCCCTGCCTGAACCTCCACATCCCCGACTTCCACGGCCCGCTGACCCCGGCCGCCTGCGACCGCTCCCTGGAGCTGGCCCGGGAGTTCTTCGCCCGGCACTTTCCCGAGGAGCGGTACTCGGCCGCGATGTGCCACTCCTGGCTGCTCGATCCGCAGCTCAAGCGGTATCTGCCGGCCGATTCCAACCTCGTGCGCTTCCAGGGGCGGTTCCGGATCGGCCGTGCCGACGGCGAGGAGGCCGATACCGAGCCGGTGCAGTTCGTGTTCGGCGACCCCGATCTGCCGGTCGAGGGGCTGCCGCGGCGGACGGCGGTGGAGCGGGCGGTGGGGGACCATCTGCGGGCGGGCGGTCACTGGTACATCGGGCACGGATGGTTCCCGATTCAGGGCCCAACTTCGGCCGGGTGGCGATGAGTTTCGGAGCGTCCCGCGGTCTGTCTCTGTGACCGCGACACCAACCGCCGTACACAGGAGAGCCCGATGTCCGAGACCACCGCTCCCGTCCCCGTCATCGCCGAGTCCGCGACCGCCCGTGGGCGCCGTGCCCGGATCGCCCTGCGCGGGCTGCAGATCCTGCTTGCGCTGTTCTTCGCCTTCGCGAGTGCACTGCCGAAGCTGATCGCGCACTCCACGGCCGTCGAGACCTTCGACGAGCTGGGCTGGGGCAGCGCGGGCATGTACACCATCGGCGCCCTCGAACTCGCCGGAGCCATCGCCCTGTTGATCCCGGTGCTGCAGTCGGTGGCGGGGATCGCGCTGAGCGCGCTGATGGTCGGCGCGTTCGTCGTCACGCTCACCGCCTTCGACGGGGAGAACGCGGCCACGCCGCTCATCCTGATCATTCCGCTCGCCCTGATCGCCTGGGCGCGGCGCGGCCACAACGCGGAGCTGCTGCGGCTGGTGCGGCGCGCGTGACACCCGGCGTACGTACGGTGACGGCTGCGTCCGAGGGCCCCGGGCCCGGATCGGACGCGGCCGCTGCCGTACGTCCGTCCCTGTCAGCGCGCTCCGGGGCGGCTGCCCTTCTCCAGGGCGCGCAGGCGTTCCAGCTCGCGGCGGTCCCGCTTGGTGGGGCGGCCGGCGCCGCGGTCGCGGATGCCGGCCGGGGCGACGGCCTCGCGGGGTGGGGGCGGCGGGGAGTTGTCGACGTAGCACTGGACCGCGACCGGGGCGCCGACCCGCTTGCGGATCAGACGCTTGACCACGACGATCCGCTCCCGGCCCTCGTGCCGCAGCCGCACCTCGTCGCCGACGCGCACGGAGTGGGCGGGCTTGACCCGCTCGCCGTTCACCCGCACATGACCGCCCTTGCAGGCGGCGGCGCCCGCCGAACGCGTCTTGATCAGCCGTACCGCCCAGATCCAGCTGTCGACGCGCACGCTCTCACCGGACTGCGGCCCGGCCGCCTTCGCGGCGGCCACGGCGGCGGCGGTCCCCGCATCCACGGCCGGAGAGGCCCCGTCGGCCGGTGCCGCGCCGCCGCTCTTGTCCTCGTCACCCTCGGAAGCCATGTCTCTGACCTTAGTCGTTGAGCCGGACGGCCGACCTGGCCTTTTCGCCGGGCTTACGGTGGAGCCATGGACGCCCTCGTCGAACTCGACCGGCGGATCGCGGGCTGCCGGGCCTGTCCTCGGCTGGTGGCCTGGCGGGAGGAGGTGGCCCGGACCAAGCGGGCCGCCTTCGTCGAGCAGACGTACTGGGGGCGCCCGGTGCCGGGATTCGGCCCGCCGGACGCCCGGCTGCTGATCGTCGGCCTCGCCCCGGCCGCGCACGGCGGAAACCGCACAGGGCGGATGTTCACCGGCGACCGCTCCGGGGACGTGCTGTACCAGGTGCTGTACGACGTGGGCCTCGCCTCGCAGCCCACCGCGGTCGCCGCCGACGACGGACTTGAGCTGTACGGCGTCCGCGTGACCTCGCCCGTGCACTGCGCCCCGCCCGCCAACAAGCCCACGCCCGAGGAGCGCGACACCTGCAGGCCCTGGCTGGTGCAGGAGCTGCGGCTGCTGCGGCCGACGCTGCGGTCGGTCGTGGTGCTCGGCGCGTTCGGCTGGCAGGCGGTGCTGCCCGCGCTGGCGGCGGCGGGCTGGACGATTCCGCCGCCTCGGCCGGCTTTCGGGCACGGGGTGCGGGTGCCGCTCGACGGGCTCGGCCTCTTCGGCTGCTTCCACGTCAGCCAGCGCAACACCTTCACCGGCCGGCTCACGCCCGCGATGCTGCGGGAGGTGCTGCGGACGGCGGCTCAGGAGGCGGGCCTGCCGGAGTCGTCGCCGAACAGGTGCCGGACCGTCGACTCGTAGTTGGCCCGGACGTGGCTCAGCGCGTGCGCCCGGGCGCGGTCCGGGTCGCCGGAGGCGATGGCCTCGTACAACTCGCGGTGCTCGGTGAGGAGTTGGGGCCACTCCTCGTTGCGCCGGGTGAGCCAGCGCAGGCGGCCGTCGACGGGTTCCATGACCGCGATCAGCAGGCTGTTGCCCGCCAGGGCGAGGATGCGGTCGTGGAACCGGGTGTTGACGTCGGTGATCGTCTCGGCGTCCCCGGCCCCGGCGGCGGCGCTCGTCAGCAGCTCCCGCAGTTCGGCGAGCGCCTCCGGGGTCGCCCGGGACGCGGCCAGGCCCGCCGCGTACACCTCCAACGCCTCGCGCAGCTCGAAGAGTTCCTTGACGTCGGTCGGGGTCAGCCGCCGTACGACCGTGCGGCGCGCGGACTCGAAGAGGACGAAGCCCTCGGCGACCAAGGGCGTCAACCCCAAGGCGCTGTGGGCGTTCCTGCCGGCGGCGGGGGTCGCGGCGGTGCTGGCGCTGGTGAAGACGTTCAGTGATGTGGCGCCGTACTCGTGGTTCATCGGTACCGCGCTGGCGGCGGGCCTGTATCTGGTGCTGTGCCGCGGTGAGCGCGCCGGAAGGGAGGGCTGAGCGGGTGCGGATCGTCGTCACCAACTGCAACACCACGCAGGAGATGACCGAGGAGATCGTACGAGGTGCCCGGGCCGCCGCAGGCCCGGGCACCACCGTGACCGGACTGACCCCGTCCTGGGGACCGGAGTCGGCGGAGGGCTGGCTGGACAGTTACCTGTCGGCGGCGGCGGTGCTGGACGCGCTGCGGACGTACGAGGGTCCTTGTGACGCCGTGGTCATGGCCGGGTTCGGCGAGCACGGGCGCGAAGGCGCAAGGGAGTTGGTGGACGTCCCCGTCGTGGACATCACGGAGGCCGCGGCGCATCTGGCGTGTCTGCTGGGGCGGCGGTACGGGGTAGTCACCACGCTGGAACGGTCGTGCGGCCAGATCGAGGACAGCCTGGAGCTGGCCGGGGTCGGGCGGAACTGCGTGGGCGTGGTCGGCACCGGGCTCGGGGTCCTCGAACTGGAGGACGCCGAGCGCACGCAGGCCGCGCTTCTGACGGCGGCCGAACGGGTGCGCGGCGCCGGGGCCGAGGTGCTGGTACTGGGATGCGCCGGGATGACGGGGCTGCAGCGGGTGGTGGCGGAGAAGCTGGGGCTTCCGGTGGTGGACGGGGTCGGCGTGGCGGTACGGCTGGCGGAGTCGCTGGTGGCACTGGGGCTGACGGCGAGCAGGGCGGGGGCGTATGCGCGGCCGCTGCCGAAGCGGAGGGGCTGGGGGCGGCCGTGAGCTACGGCTTCCAGACGTACCGTACGTCCGGCTCGCGCTCCTCGTTGTCGCTGCCGTCGGTGTACTCGACGGCGACGAAGCCGTGGCGCTCGTGGAAGCGGTGGGCGGGCTTGTTGATCTGGAAGGTCCAGAGATTCAGCCCCTGCGGGCTGAGCTCCTTGGCGAGTTGGACGAACCGGTCGCCGAGGCCACGCCCGCGCCAGTCGGGTGCGAGGTGGAGCTGGGAGAGAAGCTCGCCGTGGAGAACCATGACGCCGACGAGTGCGCCACCGGCTTCAGCCACCCACGTGTCCTGCCGGGGGACGACGAACTCCCGGAAGTGGTCGCGCACTTCGTCGTCCGAGTGTGGCCGTACGACGGTCGGCAGCGCGGCATTGAAGGAGCGCAGCCACACGTCGGCGACGGCGGAGGCGTCTTCGGCGGTGGCCTTGCGCAGGGTGATCACCGGCCATCCTCCGGTACGACCGCGGTGGCCGTGATCTCCACCAGTTGCCCGGTGTAGCCGAGGCAGGCGACCCCGATGAGCGTGGACGAGTGTGGTCCGGTACTGAGGCCGGATGCCTCGACGACCTCCCACACGGAGGACAGCACGGAGGTCTCGCTGCTGACGACGTACACATCGGTCGACAGCACATGCGCCAAGTCGCTCCCGACCGCCGCCAGTTGCGCTTCGAGATTGGCGATCACCTGCTGGGCCTGCCGTGCCGGATCCCCCTCACCGACGATCTTCCCCTCGGCGTCCAGCGGCACGGAACCGGCGAGAAAGGCGAGCTTGGTACCGGCCTCGACGACGGAGGCGTGGGAGTAGGTCGGGGGAGGGAAGAGGGCGGGGTTGGTGACGCGCTGGATCACGGCGGCTCCCGGGGCTGTACGGCGAACGGCGGACAACCCACCGATCTTCGGGTGCGGGACCGGGTACCGCATCCGATTTTCTGGAGCGGGCCGACGGATAACCGTTCGACAGCTCCGGCGCGGCCCGCAACCCTGGTGCCCAGCCATGTCACGCACCGTCCACCACGTCCCGACCCGCCACCGCACCGGCCCGCCCTACTGGCCGCACGGCACCACCGGCCCCTGCACGGTCCACTCGCTCGCGGAACTCCGTTACTCCCGCCAGGAGTTGTCGCGCGCCAGGCGTGAGGGCCGCCGCCCCAGGCCGAAGGCGGTGCTGCGGAGCTTCGCCGCGTACACGTACCCGAGAGGCCTGGGCCAGCGCTGGACGAGCCCGTACGAGTCGATGGCGCGAGCGGAGCTCAGGTCGTTCCGTACGACGGCCCTCAAGCACCTAAGAGCAGCCCCCGCCGGCACCCTCGGCACAGTGGCCGAAGCCCTGGATCACCCACCCACCCGTCATCGTCACCGCGACCTCTGGGAGGCCTGAGCGACCATGCCCGACTGTCTCGACTCGACGGCCGGGCGCCTGGCCGCCCTGCCCGCCGTGCGGGCGGTAGCCCTCGGCGGCTCCCGCGCTCAGGGCATGGAACGCCCGGACAGCGACTGGGACTTGGCGATCTACTACCGAGGCCCCTTCGACCCGGCCGACCTGCGTGCGCTGGGCTGGGAGGGCGAGGTCTCGGACCTCGGCGCCTGGGGCGGCGGCGTCTTCAACGGAGGCGCCTGGCTGACGATCGGCGGCCACCGCGTGGACGTCCACTACCGCGACCTCGATGTCGTGGAACATGAACTCGCGGAGGCGCGACAGGGGCGCTTCCGGGTGGAACCGCTGCTGTTCCATCTGGCCGGGATCCGAGCTACTCGGTGGTCGCGGAACTGGCGATCAACCGGGTGCTGCGCGGGGAGCTGCCGCGGCCGGCGGCGTAACCCGGAGAAGCTCCGGCACACGGCGAGCGAGCGCTGGTACGGCACGGCCCGGGCCACGCTGGCCTACGCCGAGGCCAACCATGCCGGGGCGGGCCGTCGCACCGAGCTCGCGGGCGCCATCGCCACCGCCGCGGCGCAGACCGGCCACGCGGTGCTGGCGGCGCGCGGGGAGTGGGTGACCAACGAGAAGCGGCTGCTGGACCGCGCCGGGCTGCGGGGTGTCGACGACGTCATCGGGGCTCTGGGAGCGGGGCGTGACCCCTTGAGCGGGGTGACGGCCGAAGCGGGGCGGCTGTTCGAGCGGGCGATGGAGGCCGCGCCGCCATTGCGTTCATAAAGAACATGGCATTACCAAGCATTGTCACACGGGGGTAATACGCCCGTTCCTCGATCTCCAAGTTCGCGATCTACCGTCGAGCCACACCACAAAGCCCGGCCACCGTCGCCCGAAGGCACACCCCGCCCTCGTCCTGACAGGAGCCCTGTGTCACGCCCCGTGTTTGTCCTGCCTCCCTGGCTCGGCCATGCTTTTCGTGCTCAGCGGGGGCCCGTTCCGTGGAGTGCGGTGGGGCGGGGTGGGCTGGCGGCGGGGCCTCTGCTGGCTGCCGTACTTGCCGGTCAGGCCTCCGTCGGGGTCGTTGCCGCCATCGGCGCCATGCTCGCCGGGATCAACGACCGGCCGGGCAGTCGACGGGCGGCCGTCCGGCGGATGGGCGTGCCTGCGGTCGCGGGCGCCTGCGGGCTGCTGGTCGGGACCTACGGCGGAGAGAGCATGGGGGCCGTCGGGCTCACTCTGCTGCTCACCCTTGTCGGGCTGGTCGCCGGCGGTGTCAGTGCCGTCGGGCCCGTCGCCTCCGGTGCGGGTACCCAGTTGCTCGTCGCTTCCGCGATCGGGGCCGGGATGCCGTTGCCGGAGACGGGGTGGCAGCGGGCGCTCGCCTTTCTCGGCGGGGCCGGGTGGCTGCTGCTGCTGCGGCTCGTGCTGCCGAGCCCCGGGTCCTTCGTCGGGGACTTCCGGTTCGACGGGGAGCGGGATGCCGTCGCGTCCGTCTATGACGCCGTCGCCGATCTGCTCGGGGCCGCGGGGACCAGCGGCGCCAACGCTCGGCGCGTCGCCCTCACCGCCGCGCTCGATCATGCTCAGGACGCCCTCACCGGGCCCCGGCTGCGGCGGTACGCCTCCTCCTCCGCCGAGCGGCGGCTGCACGCGCAGTACGCCGCCGCCCTTCCCCTCGCCGAAGCCGCCACCGCGCTCGCCTGGGCGGGGGAGGCCGTACCGGCGCGGGCCGCCGAAGGGCCCCGGCGGCTCGCCTCCGCCGTACGCGCCAACACGCCCACCGGGCCACTGCCCGCCCCGTCCCGGAGCGCGCCCGCGCTGCGTGCCCTGGACGACGCGCTGCTGCATGCCGCCGACGCCTTCGACCGGGCCGGGGGCGGGGACGATCTGCACACCCGTCGGCGGTCCGTCTCGTCGCTGGTCCGCACCGTGTTCGGTGCCGGAGGGCGGGAGTACGGGCTTCGGGTCGCCCTGTGCTTCGGGGCCGGCTCCGCGGTGGCGCAGGCACTGTACTACTCGCGCTGGTACGGGCAGCACACGCACTGGTACTGGCTGCCCGCCACCGTCGTCTTCCTCGTCAAGCCCGATCTCGGGCCGCTGGTGTCCAGGGTGCTGTGCAGGGCCGCCGGGACCGTGCTCGGGGCCCTGCTCTTCGCCGGGTTCGCCGCCGTGCTGCCCCGGCCGGAGGGGCTCATCGCGCTGGTCGCCGTCTGCGGTGCGCTCATCCCCGTCGCCACGCGGCACTTCGCCGCCCAGACCGCCGTCGTCACGCTCCTCGTCCTCGCGCTGGTCATGGTCGGGGGTGAGCCGCAGGCCTCCGCCGGACGGATCGGGGAGACGCTGCTGGCCTGCGCGATCGTGCTCGTCGTAGGGCATCTGCCGATGCCCGGGCAACGGGGTGGGGGAGTGCGGGCGCGGCTCGGGGCGGCGGAGAACGCGGCGCGGGCGTATCTCGCACATGTGCTGAGCGAGACCGGGAGTCGCGAGACCGGGAGTTGGGGTGCCGACAGCCGCTTCGTCGACAGTGCCGAGAGTGTCGACAGTCGCGGCACCGACAGCCGCTCCACCCGCTGGACCCTCCGCCGCGAGGCCTACCGCACGCTCGCCGAGGCCCGTGCCGCCATCGCGCTCGCCGCCGCCGAACTCCCCCCGATCGCCCGGCACTCGGAGGGCACGGAGGAGGTGGCCGGTGCTCTCGAACGGCTCGTGGACACCACCACCGCGTGCGCCGTCCACCTCGACGACTCGGGCCGGCTCGCACCCCGGTACGCCCAGGAGCTCGCCGGGGCGCTGGACGAGCTCGCGGTGCTGCGAAGGGCTGGCTGACCCGTACCCACACCGGAGCGTGGTCCGACCCGGGCTCCCCGCGGCGCTCCGCCGGGTCCGGGCCGACCGACGGCAGGCGCGGGGCGTCCACGCCGGGCAGGCCCGTGCCGGCCTCCGTCACGCGGTGGACCAGGCGGTGGCTCAGCAGCACGTGGTCGATCAGCTCGCGGCGGCCGGCACTGATACGGGAGAAGCGCTGCTCGGCGGGGATCAGCGGCCCGATGTTCCGCAGGCGGACCGCGTCGCCCCGGTCAGGCGCCTCGAAGCCCGGTGTGCCGATCTCCGAGCCGGGCGGGCCCAGCAGAATCTGGGTCGTGGCCGCCCGGACCTCGTCGTTCAGATCGCCGAGGACCGCCACGTCCCGCTCCCGGCCCCCGCCCGCGAGCAGCTCGTCCGCGAGCGCGCGCAGCGCCGTCGCCTCCGCCGCCCGCCGGTAGAGCGCGTACGCCCCGAAACGGGCCCGCTCGCCCTCGTCCCGCGGCTGGAAGCGGTCCCCGGGGTAGGTCAGCAGCTTCGACTTCAGATGGCAGACCGCTACGCGCCGGGCCCCCGGCTCCACCGCCAGGAAGCCCCGGCCCGCCTCCCGTGTCTCCCCGCCCGTGTCGTCCAGCTGGACCGGCCGCAGCTTCGGCGGGAACGCCGTCGTGGCGGCCAGCACCCGCAACGGCACCCTGCTGATGAAGCCGACCCGGATCCCCCGCCCGTCGGGGTGTTCGGAGAGCGCCGTGTGCCAGTCGCCGCCCACCATCCCGACCAGGTCCCGCAGCGCCGCCGGATCGCCGGCCTCCTGGACGCCGAGCAGCGTCGGGTCGAGCTCCGTGATCACGGCGGCCAGGGCGGCCGGCTTCGTCTCGTGGGCGGCCTTGTCCTTGGGGCCCGCCGGGTCGCCGGGCAGGAAGAGGTTCTCCAGGTTCCAGGTGCCGAGGAGCATGCCGGGCCCCTTTCCGGAAGCCGTTGTGGTGAGGCCGGAGTGCTCGTTCCGCCGAGGCCGCGACAGAGCGGTGACGACATGCGCGGATCGGCTCACACCACGCGTGTACGCCGTCGTACGTTGGCGGCATGACGCCAACCGTCGCCGATCTCATCATCACCGGATGCACCGTCCTTCTGCACGACGATCAAGAGCGGAGCCGGTTCGAGGAGGATGCCGCGATCGTCGTACGGGACGGGGTGGTCGAGGCCGTCACGGGCGCGGCCGAGGTGGTGGACCGGCCCGCCGTGGAACGGCTCGACGCCCGTGGCCAGGTCGCTCTGCCCGGGCTGGTCAACTGCCATACGCACGCGCCGATGGTCGGAGGGAATCTTGTGACGCAGCGATAGAGACTTGTGCCGCAGCGATGAGTTCCGCCCCTCCCGCCGGTCACCACCCAGAACGGACCGTCGTACAGGAGGGGCCCATGTCGCTTCCGGAGATCGTCTCGCGCGCCGAATGGCGTGCGGCGCGTGAGGAGTTACTGGTCAGGGAGAAGGCGGCCACGCGCGCGCGTGACGCGCTCAACGCCGAGCGGCGCCGGCTGCCCATGGTCGAGATCGACACGGAGTACGTCTTCGAGGGCGGCGACGGCAAGGCCACCCTGCTCGACCTCTTCGAGGGACGGCACCAACTCGTCGTCTACCACTTCATGTTCGCGCCCGAGTGGGAGGCGGGCTGCCGCAGCTGCTCGGCCTTCCTGGACCAGGTCGGGCATCTCGCCCATCTGCGGGCCCACGGCACCTCGTTCGTGGCCGTCTCCAGGGCGCCGTACACCAGGATCCTGCCGTTCAAGGCGCGGATGGGCTGGACGGTGCCCTGGTTCTCGTCGTACGGCAATGACTTCAACCGCGACTTCGAGGTGACCCGGGAGCACGAGGGGGAACTCGTCGAGCGGCCCGGCGTGAGCTGCTTCCTCAGGGACCGCGACCGGGTGTTCCACACCTACTCGACGAACGAGCGCGGACTCGAGGGTCTTGGCTCGACCACCAGCTTCCTGGACCTGACCGCGCTGGGACGGCAGGAGGAGTGGGAGGAACCCGAGGGGCGGGCGTCGTCCCTGGGGGCGCCTGCGGGAAGTGAACGCATCCGGTATCACGATGAGTACGAGGATTGACGCGGAACGTAACAACAGGTGAGACGCGGCTCACATTTTGCCGTGGACAAGTGTCAACTATGTCTCAGTCCCGTCACTTGGCGAGGCGTTCACCCGCCCGTTGGCGTTTAACTCTTCGAGTACAGCGCTAGATGGAGGTGCAGGGTGAACGGGCGAACGGTGCTCGAACGCTTTCCCGCCGGTAGTCCGCGAGGGTCGTGGCCGGCGGAGGAGTTCGCGCAGGCGAGGCGTCGGGAAGGCCTGGACGCCGAGGTCGTGATGGATCTGGCGACGGACACCTTCCTGGTGATCGTGCGCAGTGACGGGGTCCTCGACGCGGCCGCCTGAGGTCCTGAGGTCAGCCCGCCTTCGGGGCGGGCACCCGCATCGTGAACTGTTCCGCCTGGAGCGCGTACAGCTCCGCGTAGAGACCGCCGTCGGCCAGCAGCTCGTCGGGCGTGCCGGACTCCACCAGCCGGCCCTGGTCGAGGACATGCACCAGATCGGCGTGGCGCACGGACGCCAGCCGGTGGGTGATCAGCACGACCGTCTGCCCGGCCGCGGCCAGGGCACGGATCTTGTCGAAAACCTCCAGCTCGGCCCGGGCGTCCAGGGCGGCCGTCGGCTCGTCCACGACCAGGATCCGGCCGCGCCGATAGGCGGCCCGGGCGATCCCCAGCCGCTGCCACTGTCCGCCGGACAGCTCATGGCCGCCGTTGAACTGCCGGGCCAGCAGCGTGTCCAGGCCGCGCGGCAGATCGGCCACCACCTCCTCGGCCCCGGCCGCGGCCACCGCCTCCGCGAGACGCTCCTCGGTCAGCGGCGCCGCCGGCCGTCCTACGGCGACATTGACCCGCGCGGTGAACGGCCACCGCTTGAAGTCCTGGGCCACCATCGCGATGCGCTCGGCGAGCTGGTGCCGGTCGGCGCCGGCCGCGTCGACGTCGTCCCACAGGATCCGGCCCCGGTCCGGGGTGTACAGGCCCGCGAGCAGCTTGACCAGGGTGGTCTTTCCGGAGCCGTTCTCGCCGACCAGCGCCACGATCCGGCCCAGCGGCAGGGTGAGGGTGACATCGTCCAGGGCCGGGCGGGCGGACTCACCCGGGTAGCTGAAGGTGACGTTCTCGAACCGGATCTCCCGCGGATCCTCCGGCAGCGGCTCCCCGCCGACCGGGATGGCCCGTTCGGCCGCCTCGACGTACAGCCGTTGCAGATCGCCCACGAACAGGGCCTCCTCGTGCAACTGGTTGATCTCCAGCACCAGGCTGTCCAGGCTGGCCGAGCCGGTCCGGATGGCGATCACCGCGGTGCCGACCACGGACAGCGCCATCGCCCCGGCCAGCAGCAGCCCGCCGAGTGTCGCGTACGTCGCCGCCGTGGCCAGGCCCGTCCAGGCCGCCGCGATCAGCCCGGTGCGGGCGGCGAGGCGGGCCAGCCGTGCCTGCTCCGCCTCCGCGGTCTCCGACATGGCCCGGTAGTGATGCAGCAGGAACGGGCCGACGCCGTGCACCCGGATCTCCGGGGCGGCGGCCGGTTCGGTGAGCAGTCCGCTGATCAGATGGCCGGCGCGGGCGTGCTGCACCCAGGTGTGGAACGACTCGTAGCGGCGCCGGGCGTTCGACAGGGCGCTCCAGGCGCTGGGCAGCGTCATGGTGGCGAGCAGCGGGAGCAGGGCCGGGTGCAGCACGGTCAGCACACCGGCGGCCGCGATCAGCGAGATCATCGCGTTCGCCACCCGGGCGCTGTAGGAGATCATGCGCCGGGCCGACGAGGCGCCGTACTGGGCGGTGTCCAGCAGCTTGTGGAAGGCGTGGTCCTCGATCGCGGCCAGCTCCACGGCGGCGGCCCGCTCCAGATAGAGCTCGGTGGCCACGCGCTCCACCTTCGGCTCCAGCCGCGGTGGCGTACGTGGACGCGGCCCGCAGCAGCGCGCCGACCAGCATCACGGCAGCCATGACGACCAGTGCCGGTACGGCTCCCCGCAGCCGGTCCTCGATCGCGCCCTCGCCGATCAGCCGCCCCAGCACGCTGTTCACGGCGAGCAGACTGACGGCCTGCATCAGCCCCCGGCCGACCTCGGCCGCGAGCACGGTCCGCGCGGCTGCCCGGTCGGCCTGCCAGGCGAGCCGGAAACTGGAGACCAGCAGCCCGGGCAGGCGCGTGACCATGGACCGGAAGTTCAACTCCAAGAACGCGTCACGGTGCTGATTCCACCCCATGTCGTACCGCAGCGGCCCACCAAAGAGCAGCTGCTCGGACGCGGACACCTTCCCCACGGAGCCTCCCCCGATCGCCGCAGGGCCACTATGGCGGCGTGGAGGGCTGGGGGCCAGGGCGCAAACGGGGAGTACTGGGAGCGCCCCAATGGGGCGCGGGGAACGGCGCGACCAGCCACAACGGACCCGCAGACAAAGAACCCGCCCCCCGCGGAGCGCTACGCGCTGACTTGCCGAGCCCAGGAAGGCGTAGTCCCCGTAAGCCGGCACAACGCCAGATACAGCGGAATCGGCGGCGTATAGGGCACAGCCCCCTCCGACCGGTGGATCAGCCGCACCGCGTCCGGAACCACCGCCCCCGTCACATACCGGGTCGGCGACGGCCACTCCAGCGCGTAATCGGAGTCCGCCGGAACGATCCACCACCAGTACGCGTCATCGGCGTAGACACACCCCACCTGAGGCAGTCGGGGCAGGATGAGCGGCCCGAGACGAGCGGGTACGGCCACCGCGTCGAACCCCAGCGGCGCAGTCATACCTTCCGGAACCGCCAACTTCGACGGCTCGGCCCGCGGAGCGAACCCGCGGCGAAGTCGGACCAGTGTGTCCAAGCTCAGTACCTGACCGCCGCCGGACATGACGCTCACGCAGGCCCCCCGTCCTCGTCGTCGCCGTCGGAACCCCCGGCGGGGCCTGGCTTCGGCCGGGCCCCCCAGCCCAGGTCGTTGCGCGGCCCGGTGTCCGCGCGAGGCGTGTCCGCCTTGCGCGGCAGTTCCGCCCAGACCAGCAGTCCGGGCCCGTGCTCATGGGCGCCCCAGGAGTGACAGAGGGCGTCGACCAGGAGCAATCCCCTCCCGTGCTCCTCGTCGCCGCGCTGTGCCGCGGGGTGGGGCTCACCCGGTGCGCACCCTTGGTCGCGCACGGCTATTCGCACCACTTCGTCGCCGTCGTGGAGCTCGCAGACGATGTGCCTGCTCGCGGTGTGCACGATGGCGTTGGTGACGAGTTCGGAGACCACGAGGGCCGCCGTGTCGCAGGTGTCCTCGCAGACCGACCAGCCGGTCAGCCGGGCCCTCGTCAGGCGTCTGGCCTGCGCGGGGGAACCCGGATGTGCGGCCAGCTCAAAGCGGAACCGGCGCTCGGCGGGACCCCGCTGGGGGCCTACCGCCGTGGCGGCACCGAGGCCGAGCAGGCCTGCGGCGGCGTCTGTTCCTAAGGGCGCGGACGGAATCACGCTTGCCACTATCGCCCCGCCGTGAACACTTGGCAAGTGTCACTCTGAAAATTGCAGAGTGCTGTGTGCGGCGGTGGATGGCCGTGGCACACTGCTCGCAACAGCATGTCGAGCGGCGCCAATTGGGATCGCCGGAGGTCTGCCCAGATCTTCGAATAGGTCTTCGAGTGGCGCCGCAGGGCTGTCAGGATTCATTGGTGGAGGTGGGAGCGTGAGCGAGCCGCGGTCCGCGCCGACGGTCGGCCAGGTCGTCCTCGGCCGGCGCCTGCTGGACCTGCGGGAACGCGCCGGGCTCAAGCGTGAGGAGGCCGCCCGCGTCCTGCGTGTCGCCCCCGCCACCGTCCGCCGGATGGAGATGGCCGAGGTCGCCCTCAAGATCCCGTACCTCCAGCTGCTGCTGAAGGCCTACGGGGTCGGCGACGAGGAGGCCGAGGCCTTTGTGCAGCTGGCCGAGGACGCCAACAAGCCCGGCTGGTGGCAGCGGTTCCACGACATCCTGCCGAACTGGTTCTCGATGTACGTCAGCCTGGAGGGGGCCGCGAGCCTCATCCGGTCCTACGAGCCCCACTTCGTGCCCGGGCTGATGCAGACCGAGGACTACGCGCGTGGGGTGCTGAGATCGGGCGCCATCGGCCAGACCAAGCCCGACGACATCGAGCGCCATGTGGCGCTGCGCATGCAACGCCAGGAACTGCTCACCCGTCCTGACGCCCCCCGGTTCTGGGTCGTCATGGACGAGACCGTGCTGCGCCGCCGGATCGGCGGTCCGGAGGTGATGCGTGCCCAGATCGACCGGCTGCTGGAGCTGACGAAGCTGCCCAATGTGACGCTGCAGGTCGCTCCGTTCGAGAACGGGCCGCACCCCGGCACGTACGGGCCCTTCGTGCTGTTCCGATTTGCCATGTCAGAACTGCCGGACATGGTCTACAGCGAGTACCTGACCGGCGCCGTCTACCTCGACGCGCGCCCCGAGGTGGCGACCCACCTGGAGGTCATGGACCGCATGGCGGCGCAGGCCGCTACGGCACATCGCACGAAGGAGATCCTCCGGGATCTCCGCAAGGAGCTGTGAATGGATCGCATCAAGCCGCGCATACCCGTCTACAACGGCATGCCCGCCCGGGAGTTGGGCAGCGAGGGCTGGCACAAGCCGTGGAGCGGCGGCAACGGCGGCAACTGCCTGGAGGCGATGAAGCTGGCCGACGGAAGGATCGCCGTCCGCCAGTCGACCGACCCGGACGGTCCGGCGCTGATCTACACCACCGACGAGATGACGGCCTTCATCGAAGGCGCCAAGGCGGGGGTGGCCGACTTCCTGCTCTCCTGAGACGTGTGTCCTTTTGCTGCTGCAATGACCTTATGGCGACACTGAGTTGATGAACGACCGCTGGTGGGGGCCGACTTGAGCAGGTCTCAGAACCAGGACATGATCCGGCGCGGGGCGTCCACCACACGGCTGACGACAACCACCGGAATCGGCGGCTGCCCGGCCTTGCTGGGGCTGAGGTTCAGTCCGTAGGAGATCTGCTCGATCGACGGCGGTCCGACCGCGAGGTTGCGCCGGACCGCCTGGGCGGACGACTCCTCACCAACGACGCCCGCAAGGCGGGTGAGACCGAGGACCGGCTGCACATGGTGGCGGTCTGGCGGGAGGCCCGCCACTTCTTCACGGAGCGCGAGCAGGCGGCGCTGGCCCTGACGGAGGCGGTGACGCTGATCTCCGACGCCGGTGTCCCGGACGCCGTCTACGCCGAGGCCGCGGCCCACTTCGACGAGGAGGAGCCGGCCCGGGTGCTGGCCCTGATCTTCACCATCAACACCTGGAACCGGGTGGCGCTGTCGACGGGGAAGGTGGCGGGGACGGACGAGCGGTAATCGCCTCACACCACCATGGGCCGGTCGTACGGCGATATCGGCGCCGGCAGCCGCGAGCTCCCCGTCAGATGACGGTCGACCGCCGCGGCCACCGCCCGTCCCTCCGCTATCGCCCACACGATCAGCGACTGGCCCCGGGCGGCGTCGCCCGCGGCGAACACGCCGGGGATGTTCGTGGCGAAGCCGGCGTCCCGCGCGATCGTGCCGCGGGGCTCCAGCTCAAGACCCAGCTGCCCGATCAGCCCGTCCTCCTGGTCGGGCCCGGAGAACCCGAGCGCGAGCAGCACCAGATCGGCCGGAATGGCCCGCCCGGTCCCCGGCACCGGCCGACGGTTCGAGTCGACCTCGACCAGGTGCAGCGACCGTACATGCCCCTGCGCGTCCCCCGTGAAGCGCAGCGTCGACGCCGCGAACAGCCGTGCGTCCGCGTCCGCCGCGGGGGCCGTCCGCAGCTCCCGCGCCTCCTCGTGCGCCGCCGAGAGCCGGTAGATCTTGGGATACGTCGGCCAGGGCTCGGCGTCCTCGTCGCGCTCGGCGCCGGGCTGGGCGTAGATGTCTAGCTGGGTCACGGACGCGGCGCCCTCCCGCACCGCCGTGCCCAGGCAGTCGGCGCCGGTGTCCCCGCCGCCGACGATGACGACGCGCTTCCCGGCGGCGGACATCGGCGAGGTCTCGATATCGCCCTCGCACACCCGGTTGGCCAGCGGCAGATACTCCATGGCCTGCTGGATCCCGGCCAACTCCCGTCCGGGCACGTCCAGTTCACGCCACGCGGTCGCCCCGGTGGCGAGCACCACGGCGTCGTACCGCGTCCGCAGCTCGTCCGCCCCGATGTCCCGCCCGACCGCCGCGGACGTACGGAACTTGGTCCCCTCGGCCCGCATCTGCTCGATACGCCGCTCCAGTTGGACCTTCTCCATCTTGAACTCGGGGATGCCGTACCGCATCAGCCCGCCGATCCGGTCGTCCTTCTCGTACACGGCGACCGTGTGCCCGGCCCGGGTCAGCTGCTGTGCCGCCGCGAGCCCCGTGGGTCCCGACCCGATCACCGCGACCGTCCGCCCCGACAGCCGGTCCGGCGGCCTGGGCGGCGCGAACCCCAGCTCCCAGGCCCGGTCGGCGATGGCGCACTCGACGTTCTTGATGGTGACCGCGGGCTGGTTGATGGCGAGCACACACCCCGCCTCGCACGGCGCCGGGCACAACCGCCCGGTGAACTCGGGAAAGTTGTTGGTGGCGTGCAGCCGGTCGGCGGCCGCCCGCCAGTCCTCCCGGGACACCAGATCGTTCCACTCGGGGATCAGATTGCCGAGCGGACAGGCCTCGTGGCAGAACGGGATCCCGCAGTCCATGCACCGGTCGGCCTGCTTGCTGATGATGGGCAGCAGCGCCCCGGGGACATACACCTCGTCCCAGTCCCGGACCCGCTCCTCGACGGGCCGGCGGGGCCGGTCCTGGCGGGGCGTGGTCATGAATCCCTTGGGATCGGCCATGGCCGTCTCCCTTGCGTGCGGAGTGGGGCCGTGCGTGATCGGGCGGCACTCTTCCGGCCACGATACGTCTCATCAGCCCCTTGCGCTTCGCTCAGGTGAGGGCCAGTACGTAGGAGATGGCGGCGCCGGCCGAGGCGACCATGCGGACGTGGTTCCAGGCCGTCCACTCGCGCACGTAGGTGGTCCAGTACGCGGCGGCCTCGCGGGTGCCCGCCTCCATCTTCATCAGCGCGTCGTTGCGGGGCACGTTGGCGACCATGGTCACCCCGAACGAGCCGAACAGATACAGCGCGCTGCCCAGCAGCAGCTCCACGGTCCCCTCGTCCGGCCACAGCACGAACGTCACCACCGCGAGCACGGCGCACAGCACCGCCGAGCCGATGAACACCAGCATGAACGCCGGGGTCACCGCGGCCACATTGATCGCCTGCATGGCCGCGACGCCCTGCCCGGGCGGCAGCGCGGCGAGCCCCTTCATCACGAAGGTGGAGAACGCGCAGAACACCCCGGCCACCAGACCGGTTCCCAGCACACCCAGCACGGTCAGTACGAAGTACGGCCCATCGATCATGACGACGTCAACTCCCCAGTCCCGCCGAGATCATTCCCGGCACCGCCCGTCACCACAAGTGAAATCCTCTGCGTGGCCGTATCCCATGGCCGAGCGCCGCGGGGGCATAAGCGAGAGTCCAGGGTGGCTCCGGTGGGTGGGGCGCGGTCAGCCCGCCTTCGCCTCCGGCTGCCGCCACTGCCTCAGCACGGTCTCCACCGCCGCCGCGATCCTCCGCCGGGCCTCGTGCCGCGGCACCCCGCTCATCAGCAACTGGTCGTACGGCGTGTCCATATGCCGCACGGACGCCACGACCGCCGAGGTCACCGCCCCCTCGGACAGTGCCCGCCCCGCCGCGCTCCGGCCCACCCGTCCGCTGCCCCGCACCGAGGCGTGCGCGGCTGTCGCGGCCGCCTGGTCCGGCGGGCACCCCGGGAACAGCCGCCGTATCTCCGCCGCGAACGCCTCCGCGAACCGCACGTCCTCGGCCGCCCTGCGCCGCGCGTCCCGCAGCCGCCGGCGCCGCCTCGCCTCGGCGTCCGCGAGACACCGCTCCTCGGCCCGGGCAAGACCCGCCTCCTCCACGAGGACGCCCTGCCGCTCATAGCGCCCCTTGCGCCGGTTGAACCGCACCACCACCGCCGACAGCGCGCTCTCCTCCCGGGACCGGCGGGTCAGCGCGGTGTCACCGCGCGGGAGGAAGACCAGGTGCCCGAGGTCCGCGCAGTCGAGACACCGGGGCGCCCCGTCCTCCAGCACGAGCAGCGACAGCGGGCCGCCCCGGCACTCCGCGCAGTGCCGCCGCCTGATCGGCTGGATGACGAGAGGTCCGCTGCGGTGCGGGGGAGTTGCCAGGTGCTCCATACGCGGTTCATTCCCCTCGACGTGCACGGACATCACCCTCTGTCCGCCCCGATGTGCACCGACACCGACCCCTGTCCGCCCCGATGTGCACCGACACCGACCCCTGTCCGCCCCGACGTGCACCGACACCGACCCCTGTCCCCCCCGACGTGCACCGACACCGACCCCTGTCCCCCCCGACGTACACCGACACCGACCCCTGTCCGCCCCTGACGCATCATGGGCCCTGTGCGACTCGAAGCGATCACCTGGGAACGGCTCGGCGACCTCCTCGCCGAGCGGCTGCTCGACCTGAAGCCCGCCGACGGCAGCCCCTGGCCGCGCATCGCCTTCGACGGCGCCCCCGCGGCCCGCCCGGGGGACCTCGCGGAACGCGTCGCCGAAGCCCTGCGCACCCGCGGTCGCCCCTCGCTGATCGTCGGCGCCGAGGGCTTCCTGCGCCCCGCCTCGATCCGCCTGGAGCACGGACACCGGGACGTGGAGGCCTACTACGACGGCTGGCTGGACACCCGCGCCCTGTGGCGCGAGGTCTTCGGCCCCCTCGAACCCGGCGGCGACGGCCGCGTCCTGCCCGACCTCTGGGACCCCGTCACCGACCGCGCCACCCGCAACCCGTACGTCCCCCTCCCGCCCGGCGGCGCCCTGTTGATGCACGGCCCGCTGCTGCTTCGGCACTGGTTCCCCTTCGACCTGACCGTCCACGTCCTCCTCTCCCCGGGCGCCCTGCGCCGCCGAACCCCCGAACCCGACCACTGGACCCTCCCCGCCTTCGCCCGCTACGAGGACGAGACCGACCCGGCCGCCACCGCCGATGTCCTGGTCCGCGCCGACGACCCCCGGCATCCGGCCTGGAGCGGCTGACCGGGAGAGGACGCCTGGTCCCGCCGGTGGAGGTGCGGTCGCTGTCCGGCGCGGCGAGAATGTAGGGCGCCGGGACTAGCGGTGCGTCCTGCGCCGCGCCGGCCGTCCGGCACCGGGAGGTACCCCATGACCACTGCCGGAGACATCATGCACCGCGGAGCCCAGTGGATCCCGGCGCACGAGACCCTGGACCGCGCCGCCCAGCTGATGCGCGACCTCGGCGTCGGAGCCCTGCCCATCAGCGACTCCAACGAACGGCTCTGCGGCATCATCACCGACCGCGACATCGTCGTCGGCTGCGTGGCCATGGGACACGACCCCGCCAAGGTCACCGCCGGCGAGATGGCCCAGGGCACCCCGCGCTGGATCGAGGCGGACGCCGACGTCGGCGATGTGCTCCGGGAGATGCAGGAGCACCAGATCCGCCGGCTCCCTGTCATCGAGAACAAGCGCCTGGTCGGCATGATCAGCGAGGCCGACCTGGCCCAGCATCTGACGGAGGACCAGATCGGCACCTGGGCCGAGAGCGTCTACGCCAGGACCCGGGCGCACTGACCGCACCTGCCCCGCTCGCACACCCCCTGGCCCCTCGCCCCTCGCACCTCGCGGCGTCGCCGGGGCGAGGGCGTCTGCTCACAACCAGCCGTTGCGCCGGAAGCCGCGGTACAGCGTCAGACATGCCACGGCTATCACGCTTATGACCAGCGGGTAGCCGAACTTCCAGTGCAGCTCCGGCATGTGGTCGAAATTCATGCCGTAGACCCCGCAGACCATCGTCGGGACGGCGACCAGCGCGGCCCAGGCCGTGATCTTCCGCATGTCCTCGTTCTGGGCGACCGTGACCTGCGCGAGATGGGCCTGGAGGATCGAGTTGAGCAGCTCGTCGAAGGAGGCGATCTGCTCCTTGACCCGCAGCAGATGATCGGTGACGTCGCGGAAGTACGCCTGTATCTCCGGGTCGACCACCCGTATCGGGCGGGTGGTGAGCTCCTCCAGCGGTCGCGTGAGCGGCGCCACCGCCCGCTTCAGCTCCAGGAGTTCACGCTTGAGCTGGTAGATCCGGCCGGGGTCGACCCGGGCGCCGGCCTCCGCGAAGACATCCGTCTCCACCTGGTCGATGTCCGCCTGCACCGAGTCGGCCACGCTCAGATAGTCGTCGACCACATGGTCCGCGACGGCATGCAGCACCGCGGCCGGGCCCTTGGCGAGCTGCTCGGGCTCGGACTCCAGCTCCTCGCGCAGCGGACCCAGCGAGCCGTGCCGCCCGTGCCGCACGGTGATCACGAAGTCATGGCCGGTGAAGACCATGATCTCGCCGGTGTTCACGACCTCGCTCGTCGCCGTGAGCTCCTCGTGCTCGACGTAGCAGACCGTCTTGAACACCGCGAACAGCGTCTCGTCGTAGCGCTCCAGCTTCGGACGCTGATGGGCCTCGACCGCGTCCTCGACGGCCAGTGGATGCAGTTCGAAGAGCTCGGCGATGCCCGCGAACTCCTGGTCCGTCGGTTCGTGCAGACCGAGCCAGACGAAACCGTCGCCGTGCTTGCGCACCCGCTGCACGATGTCGACCAGGTCGCCGCTCTCGGGAACCCTCCGGCCCTCGCGATAGCTCACGCAGTTCACCACGGAGGAGCCCAGCGGGGAGCGAGCCGGGTGGCTCAGGTCGACGCGGCGGCGCCGCCGGGCCAGCCGCGCCACCCTGCGCAGGCCGCCGACCTTGCCGAGGCTCGTTGCCTTCCGCAGATTTCCTGCCATGGACATCTGGATCTCCTTGCGTGCCGTGCGTGGATCTCCTCGCGCCGCTCTCCCGCGCTGGTCGCGCCAGTCTGCCAGTTCGGCGTGAGAGCCGGGTAAGCCTGTGGGAGCAGCGCATTCCGCTTGGTTCCCGGCTGTGGACAAAGCCGGTTCGGCCGGGTCGGCCCGCTGCTGCCGGAGCCCGTTCGGCCATGCCGCGAACGGGGTCCGGGTGCGCGTCGACCACTCCGGACAAGAGGGATGACTGGGATGATCGCGGCATGACGCGATCCGACGGGTATCTCCTGGACAACCGGCAGAGCGAGGCGGGCGAACGCTTCGACGCCTTCGCCGCACTCTTCGATCCGACGACCTTCCGGCACTTCGAAGCCTTCGGCATCGGGTCCGGCTGGCGCTGCTGGGAGGTCGGCGCCGGCGGCACCTCGGTGGTGTCGTGGCTGGCCAAGAAGGTCGGACCGACCGGACGGGTGGTGGCAACGGACATCGACACCTCGCGGGTCGCCGCGGCCGCCCGGCCGCCCGTCGAGGTGCGCGTCCACGACGTCGGAACCGAGGAGCCGCCCGGGGAGGGCTTCGATCTGGTGCATGCCCGGCTCGTCCTCGTTCATGTCCCCGACCGCGAAAGGGCGTTGCGGTCGATGCTCACCGCCCTGCGGCCCGGCGGACGGCTGCTGGTCGAGGACGCCGATCCCGCCCTTCAGCCCCTGGTCTGCCCCGACGAACACGGCCCCCACCAGCAGTTGGCGAACCGGCTGCGGCAGGGCTTCCGGAAACTGCTCGCCGATCGTGGCGCCGACCTCTCCTACGGGCGCAGGCTGCCGCGTCTGCTGCGGGAGGCGGGGCTGCAGCGGGTTCAGGCCGACGCCTACTTCCCGTTGACCTCGCCCGCCTGCGCCGCCCTGGAGTCCGCCACGATCCGCCAGATCCGCGATCAGCTCGTCTCGGCGGGCTTCGCGACCCACGAGGACATCGACCGCCACCTGGCCAACGTCGCCTCAGGAGGCATGGACCTGGCCACGGCCCCGATGATCTCGGCGTGGGGGCGCAAGGCGTAAACGCGGAGGGCGAGTTGACAGCAGGCCCGGTACGCCGGTGCTCTTCCGCCCGCCGCCGCGGGTCGTAGCAGGCCCGTACCGTCAGTCGGTCCCCGGCGGTCTGCCTCCCACCCGCTCCACCGCAAGCGCCCCCGCCCGGCACCCCGCGCGCGCCGCCTCCTCCGGCTCGGCGCCCCGGAGCAGGGCGGCGAGGAACGCGCCGGTGAAGGCGTCGCCCGCCCCCGTGGTGTCCGTCGGGGTCGCCGGCGCCGCGGGCACCTGGGCGCACACCGTGCCGCCCCGCGCCACCAGCGCACCGGCCGCGCCCTGCTTGACGACCACCAGCGGGACATGGCGGCTCAACTTGGCCGCCGCGTCCGCCGCGTCGGGCAGCCCCGTCAGCAGACAGGCCTCGTCACGGCTGGGCAGCAGGACGTCGACGCCGTCGACGAGCTCCAGGAAACGGTCCACCCCCAGCTCCACCAGGAACCCGGCCGAGGCCGGGTCCAGGCTCACCGGCACACCACGCGTGCGTGCCGACGCGAGGGCCGCCGCCACCAGCGCACGGCTCGGCTCGGAGAACAGCAGATAGCCCGACAGATGCAGTCGGGCGACCCCGTCGAGCAGCGCGTCCGACCAGTCACCGACGTCCAGCCGAAGCGAGGCGCCACTGTCCGTCAGAAACGTCCGCTCGGCCGCAGCGCCCGTGTCCACCAGGCAGATCACCGTGCCGGTCGGCGCCAGCGGATCGACGACGAGACACGGCCGTACCCCGCAGGCGGCCAGCTCCCGCTCGTGCCAGGCCGCCGCCTCCACGCCCACCCGTCCGAGCAGCCGTACCTCCGCGTCCGAGCGGTACGCGGCCCAGCAGGCCACATTGGCGCCCGCGCCGCCCGGCACGGTACGGATGACGGCGGCCGTGTCCGTGCCCGAGGCGAGCGGTCCCCGGTGCCGGGCGATCACGTCCGTGACGACATCGCCGACGACCAGCAGGGCACCGCCTCGCGCCGTCGTCACGCCCGGGCCCAGGCCGCCGCGATCCGCGCCGCCAGCCGTACGTTGCCGCGCACCGCCGCAAGATTGGCACTGAGCGAGGCGCCCTCGGTGCGTCGCACCAGGTAGTCGAGCAGGAACGGGGTGACCGCCTGACCGGTGACACCCTCCTCCTCGCACGCGTGCAGCGCGTCGGCGAGCACACGCGCGTGCAGCCCGGGATCGAGCTGCTCGCACTCCGGTACGGGGTTGGCGACGATCAGCGCCGACTCCGGGCCGTCCAGCCCGTCCTGAGCCCGCATCACCTCCGCCACCTCCTCGGGCGAGCGCACCGTCCAGTCCACCGGATGGCCGGAGTCCGACAGATAGAAGCCGGGGAAGCGGTCCGTGCCGTACCCGGCGACCGCCACACCCAGCGTCTCCAGGCGCTGGAGTGTCGCCGGCACGTCCAGGATGGACTTCACGCCCGCGCAGACCACCGTGATCCGGGTGCGTGCCAGCAGGCCCAGGTCGGCCGACTCGTCCTGCGTCACCGTCCACTCCCGGTGCACTCCGCCGAGCCCGCCCGTCGCGAACACCCGTACCCCCGCAAGGGCCGCCAGCAGGGCCGTCGCCGACACTGTGGTCGCCCCGCTCGCCCCGGCCGCCATCGCGAGCGGCAGATCACGGTGGCCCAGCTTGCGGATCCCGTCCTCGTTGGCGACCCGCTCCACCTGCTCCTTGTCCAGGCCGACATGGGGCCGGCCGTCCAGCACGGCGATCGTCGCGGGAACGGCGCCCTCCCGCCGTACGACGTCCTCCAGCTCCAGGGCCACCTGGAGGTTGCGCGGCCGCGGCAGCCCGTGCGCGATGATCGTGGACTCCAGGGCCACCACGGGTTGACGCGCGTCAAGCGCGTCCCGCACCTCTTCCGACACCACCAGCACCACGCGCCTGCCTCCTGTCCGTCGGTCCTCCCTCATCCCTGGCGGGCCCGGCGCCCGGTCAAACCACTTGCGGCCGGTGGGGGACGACACCAGCCTGGGACGCATGACCGACCACACCGCACGACTCGACCACGTCGTCCTCTGGGTGAGCGACCCGATCGGTTCGGCCGAGTTCTACGAGAGGACGCTCGGCACACAGCCCGTGCGGCTCGCCGAGTTCGCCGCGGGGCAGGTGCCGTTCCCCTCGGTGCGCCTCAACGAGGACACCATCATCGACCTCATGCCGCAGTCCATGGCGGAACGCATGAAGATGCTCCCGGGCGCCGAGGAGAGCGCAGGACACCCGGTCAACCACGTCTGCGTCGCCCTCCCGGCGGCCGCCTTCGACAGCCTCCTCGCCCGCCTGGCGGAGGAGAATCTGCCCCTCTCGGAGATCTCCCACGACTCCTTCGGCGCCCGCGGCCCGGCCAAGCGCAGCTTCTACTTCCGCGACCCGGACGGGAACGTCTTCGAGGCCCGGCACTACGACTAGGGCCTGTTCAGCGGGCGGCACGGGGTGGGCTCAGAACAGCGGCTCGGGCAGCACGCCTTCCAGGGCGAGCAGCTTCCGCTTGGTCTCCAGGCCGCCTCCGAATCCGCCGATGCCGCCGTCGCTCTCCACGACCCGGTGGCAGGGGACGACCACGGGCAGCGGATTGGCGCCCATCGCCATGCCCACCGCCTGGGCGGCGCCCGGCTGGCCGACCCGCCCGGCCAGATCGCCGTAGCCGACGACCGAGCCGTACGGCACACCGGCGGCCAGCTCGCGCAGCACCTGCCGGTTGAAGCCCGAGATCAGTGACCAGTCCAGCGGCAGCTCGAAGTCGTGCCGCTCACCCGCGAAGTACGCCTTCACCTGGCGTATCGCCTCGGTGAGCACAGGGGAGTCGGGCGCCTCGACCAGCTCGCCGCCCAACCGGGACGCAAGCCGGTCCAGGGCCTTGTCGCGCACCGTGTCGGTGGCGTGGAAGACGACGTTGACCAGGCCCTCGCGGGTCGCGGCCAGCAGCAACGGACCGATGTCGGTGCCGACGACGGTCCACACGATCCGCTGCTCGTACTGCCCATGGCTGTCCATGCGCTCCACCGTACGGCCCGGCACTGACAACGCCCTCGGTCAGCGCCCGCTCACCGCGTCCCGCACCACGTCGGGCTTGTTGGTGACGATGCCGTCGACGCCGTACCCGGCCACCCGCCGTGCGTTCACCGCGTCGTCGACGGTCCAGGTGAAGACCTCCAGCGGCTTGCCGTGCGCTCCGGTGAAGGCGTGCACGGCGGCGACGTAGCCCGCGGAGATCGAGCCGTGGGAGGGGTTGATCTGGTCGGTGAATTCGGCGTACGCGGGCAGGTCGGCCACGTTCGGCGTGCCGAGGAAGCCGGTCTTGACGGCCGGCTTGAGCTGGTGGACGGTCCGCACACTGTCCGCGCTGAAGCTCTGCACGATCAGCCGGCCCAGGTGGCGCCGGTCGAGCCAGCCCTCGTTGCCGAGCACCTTCAGGGTCTGACGCTCGATGCCCGGGTACAGGCCGGGGTTCTTGATCTCCAGGAGCAGCTTCTGGCGGTGGCGCTCGACGCGGGCCATGTACTGCTCCAGTGTCGGCACGCGCGCGCCCGCGTACGCGGGGCCGAACCAGCTTCCGGCGTCCAGGCGGGCGATCTCCGCGGCCGTGAAGTCCTTCACCTTCCAGGGCGCCCGGCCGGGGAAGACCTCCTCGACGTCGGTCGTCCGCTTCAGGTTGTCGTCGTGGATGACGACCAGCTCGCCGTCCTTGGTGCGCTGGACGTCGTTCTCGACCCACCTGATCCCGAGCTGTGCCGCCTTGTCGACGGCGGCCAGGGTGTTCTCCGGCGCGTAGGCCGAGGCGCCCCGGTGGGCGAGGACCGTCGGCGGGGTGCCGGTGACACCGGCCCGGGCATCGGGAGTCGGCAGCAGGAAGGTGGCGGTACCCAGGAGCGCGGTGGTCGTGGCGGCAACAGCGCGCGCGTGCATGCGTACTCCTTCTGACAAGCGTCACGGACAGCACCACTGTGACAGCAGAGCGTCAACAACAGGGGGTTGCAGGATGGCCATGGATCGAATGGGGTTGCCCAAGTCCGTTCACCGCTGCCGCACAACTGGGGCAGGTCCGTGTTTCTTTGCCGGAAAATCGTTCGACCATTCCGGTGGGGGTCATACTCTCTGCCTCAACCCTGACCGCTCGGGCGGTCCTGGGAGGGGGCGTGTTTCAGCACATTCCGGGACGCAAGAGGGCGGAAGGACAGCCGCGCATGCAGGGCACGGTCGACGGATTCAGCTACGGCCTCGTCACACCGCTGGTGGCCTTCCTCATGGCCTGCCTCGGCGGCGCCCTCGGCCTGCGCTGCACCACCAGAGCGATGCTCGTCACCCGCTCCTGGCGCCCCGGCTGGCTCGCCCTCGGCTCGGCGGCCATCGGTTCCGGCATATGGACCATGCACTTCGTCGCGATGATGGGGTTCACGGTCAAGGAGACCCCGATCCACTACGACAAACCGCTGACGTTCGCGAGCCTCGCCGTCGCCATCGTCATGGTCGGCATCGGGATCTTCATCGTGGGCTACAAGGGCGCACGCGGCACCGCCCTGTTCACCGGCGGCACCATCACCGGACTCGGCATAGCCTCCATGCACTACCTGGGCATGGCAGGGCTGCGGCTCAACGGCAAGCTGGAGTACAACACCCTCACCGTCGCCGCCTCCGTCGCCATAGCCATGGCCGCGGCAACCGCCGCCCTGTGGGCCGCAGGTCAGGTCAGGGGCTTCCTGTGGAGCGTGGGCGCGAGCCTCGTCATGGGGCTCGCCGTCAGCGGGATGCACTACACGGGCATGGCCGCCCTCAGCGTCCAGCTGCACAGCGCCTCGGACGTCTCGACGGGCGACTCGCCCGCGGCCATCCTCGCGCCCCTGATGATCGGCCCGCTCGCCTTCCTGCTGCTGGCCGGAGTCGTCGTGATGTTCGACCCCCTGATGGTCATGGGCAAGCCCGACCTGGCCGCCGTCGACAACAAACCCGGCATCCCCGCCCACAGCGCCGCCGCCCACACCGCCCGCCGCCCGCAGCTCCGCCCCCACCGCAGCCTGGACGAACGCCGCTCCCGCACCCCGCAGAACCGGTGACCCGGCCCCGTTGATGCTCCTATCAGGTCATGTTCCGCCCGGCCGGAGCCATGAGAACAGGTCCCGGCGACCGGACAGAACAGCGGGAAGACAACCCAGCAGGGCGTCAGTCAGTGGCTGGGCCACGATCACCGGAACCTGGGTACCAGCATCAATGTCAGTGGGTGGCCGTACGGTGGATCCATGCGGCCCGTTTCCAGCATCGAACGCACGGTGGCGCCCTTCGAGGTCGTCAGCCCCTACCAGCCCAGCGGCGACCAGCCGCAGGCCATCGCCGATCTCGCCCGGCGCATCCAGGCAGGTGAGAAGGACGTCGTCCTGCTCGGCGCGACCGGCACCGGCAAGTCCGCCACCACCGCGTGGATGATCGAGCAGCTCCAGCGCCCCACCCTGGTCATGGCGCCGAACAAGACCCTGGCCGCCCAGCTGGCGAACGAGTTCCGGGAGCTCCTCCCGAACAACGCCGTCGAGTACTTCGTCTCGTACTACGACTACTACCAGCCCGAGGCCTACGTACCGCAGTCGGACACCTACATCGAGAAGGACTCCTCGATCAACGAGGAGGTCGAGCGGCTGCGCCACTCCGCCACCAACTCGCTGCTCACCCGCCGCGACGTCGTCGTGGTCGCCTCCGTGTCCTGCATCTACGGCCTGGGCACCCCGCAGGAGTACGTGGACCGGATGGTCCCCCTCAAGGTCGGCGAGGAGATCGACCGCGACCAGCTGCTGCGCCGCTTCGTGGACATCCAGTACACGCGCAACGACATGGCCTTCGCCCGCGGCACCTTCCGGGTCCGCGGCGACACCATCGAGATCTTCCCGGTCTACGAGGAGCTGGCCGTCCGCATCGAGATGTTCGGCGACGAGATCGAGGCGCTGTCCACCCTGCACCCGGTCACCGGCGAGATCATCAGCGACGACGAGCAGCTGTACGTCTTCCCGGCCTCCCACTACGTCGCCGGACCCGAGCGCATGGAGCGGGCCGTCAACGACATCGAGAAGGAGCTGGGGGAGCGCCTGGCCGAACTGGAGAAGCAGGGCAAGCTCCTGGAGGCCCAGCGGTTGCGCATGCGCACCACGTACGACCTTGAAATGCTCCGCCAGATCGGCACCTGCTCGGGCGTCGAGAACTACTCGATGCACTTCGACGGCCGGCTGCCCGGCTCCCCGCCCAACACCCTGCTCGACTACTTCCCGGACGACTTCCTGCTCGTCATCGACGAGTCGCATGTGACCGTGCCCCAGATCGGCGCCATGTACGAGGGCGACGCCTCCCGCAAGCGCACCCTGGTGGAGCACGGCTTCAGGCTGCCCTCGGCGCTCGACAACCGCCCGCTGAAGTGGGAGGAGTTCCAGGAGCGCATCGGCCAGACCGTCTATCTGTCGGCGACCCCGGGCCAGTACGAACTCTCGCGCTCCGACGGCGCCGTCGAGCAGATCATCCGCCCCACCGGCCTGGTCGACCCCGAGGTGGTGGTCAAGCCCACCGAGGGCCAGATCGACGACCTGGTGCACGAGATCCGCAAGCGCACCGATAAGGACGAGCGGGTCCTGGTCACCACACTCACCAAGAAGATGGCCGAGGACCTCACCGACTACTTCCTGGAACTCGGCATCCAGGTGCGCTATCTGCACAGCGACGTCGACACCCTGCGCCGCGTGGAACTGCTGCGCGAGCTGCGCGCCGGTGAGTACGACGTACTGGTCGGCATCAACCTTCTGCGCGAGGGTCTCGACCTGCCCGAGGTCTCCCTGGTGGCCATCCTCGACGCGGACAAGGAGGGCTTCCTGCGCTCCGGCACGTCCCTGATCCAGACCATCGGCCGCGCCGCGCGTAACGTCTCCGGCCAGGTCCATATGTACGCCGACAAGATCACCGCGGCGATGGAGAAGGCCATCGACGAGACCAACCGCCGCCGGGAGAAGCAGGTCGCGTACAACAAGGCGAACGGCATCGACCCGCAGCCGCTGCGCAAGAAGATCAACGACATCGTCGCGCAGATCGCCCGCGAGGACGTCGACACCGAGCAACTCCTCGGCTCCGGCTACCGCAAGACCAAGGACGGCAAGGGTGCGAAGGCCCCGGTGCCCTCGCTGGGCGGCAAGGCGGCCAAGGGCGGGGCGAAGGGCAAGGCCAAGGAGACGGTGCCCACCGACCGCCCCGCGGCCGAGCTCGCCGAACAGATCGAGGAGATGACCGCGCGGATGCGCGCCGCCGCGGCCGACCTCCAGTTCGAGATCGCGGCCCGGCTGCGCGACGAGGTCTCCGAGATGAAGAAGGAACTGCGCCAGATGAAGGAGGCGGGCCTGGCCTGACGGGACAGGGGTGACCGCGCGGGGCGCGCAGTGTTGCAAGACCGACACAAAGTGCGGACCTGGGTACGGCACTGTCAGTGCCTCTGCGTAGGGTTCTCGTCATCCGCGGACTCCGCGGCAACAGGGGACAGTTCGAGAGGGGAATCAGCGCGTGACCGTCAACATGACCAAGGGTCAGGCCATCAGTCTGCAGAAGGGCGACGGCGGCAGCCTGACTGCGGTGCGTATGGGTCTCGGCTGGCAGGCGGCCCCGCGGCGTGGCCTGTTCGGCTCGCGCACCCGGGAGGTCGACCTGGACGCCTCCGCCGTCCTGTTCGCCGACAAGCAGCCGGTCGACGTGGTCTTCTTCCGCCACCTGGTGAGCGACGACGGCTCGGTCCGGCACACCGGTGACAACCTGGTCGGCGGTGTCGGCCAGGGCGGCGACGACGAGGCGATCCTCGTCGACCTGCAGCGGATCCCGGTCCACATCGACCAGATCGTCTTCACCGTGAACTCCTTCACGGGCCAGACCTTCCAGGAGGTCCAGAACGCCTTCTGCCGCATCGTCGACGAGACCAACGGCCAGGAGCTCGCCCGCTACACGCTCGCGGGCGGCGGCGCCTACACCGCCCAGATCATGGCGAAGGTGCACCGCAACGGCCCGGGCTGGACGATGACGGCCCTCGGTAGTCCGGCCAACGGCCGCACCTTCCAGGACCTGATGCCGGCGATCCTGCCGCACCTGTAGGCCCACCCGGCGAGCAGCACACTTCACCACACGAGACACAGCGACACAGGGGGACGAAGGCGATGACGGCCGAGCTGGTGCGGGGGCAGAACCACCTGCTCTCCCAGGCCCGTCTTGAGATCCGGGTCTCGGCCGGAGCGCCGGTCGTGGCGGGCGCCACGCTCAGCGACGAGCACGGCAAGATCCACGGCAAGGAGTGGGTGGCCCATCCGGGCGCGCCCACCCTGCCGGGCCTGGAGGTCTCCCGGCAGGCGGCCGCCGACCATCGGCTCGCCGTCGACCTGGACGCCGTGCCGGAAGCCGTGCACCGGGTCAGTGTGCTGCTCGCCCTGCCCACCGGCGTGGGGGGCCCGGTCCGCTTCGGCGCGGTCGCCGCCCCCTTCGTCGCGGTCACCGGCCTCGACGGCTCCGAGGTGGCCAGCTACACCATCACCGGTCTGGACGCCGAGTCGGCCGTCGTCGCCCTGGAGCTCTACCGGCGCCAGGGCGTCTGGAAGGTGCGCGCCATCGGCCAGGGCTACGCGGGCGGTCTCGCCGAACTGCTCGCCGACCAGAACCTGCCCGAGGCGGGTCTGCTGGCGAACGGCATCAACGACGCGGTGGCCCAGGGCCTGGCCCGATCGGTCCAGGCGCCTCTGCAGGGCGACCGCACCCGGCAGCCGGCCGCCCCGGCTGTGGGACCCGACCAGGGCGGCACCGCGGCCACGTCGCCGTACGGCACACAGGGCCCCTCCGGCGCCGTATCGCCGCCGCCCGCCACCCAGCCGTACGGCGCGCAGGCGCCGCAGAACACCCCCGAGCCCGGCTACCCGGCCGCGCCCGCTGACCCGCCCGCCGCTGGCATCAACTACAGCCACCCGGGCCGGCAGAACACCGCTCCGCCGCCGCCCGCCCCGCCCGCGCCCCCGGCCCAGCCGGGCCGGCCCGGGCAGCCGGTCGCGGGCGACGCCACCGGCTGGTCCATGGACGAGCGGCTCTACAACCAGGTCTGGGGCATGTTCGAGGACCTGGCCCGGACGACGGCCGCGTACCGCAGCGCCGTCGACTTCGCCGACTCGCGCATGGAGAAGGAGCTCGACCAGGTCCTGTCCGACCCGCGCAGCCGGATCGGCGGCCAGGGCGACGCCGCGCGCGAGGCGGCCCAGGCCAAGCACGCCCAGCTCGTGGACCAGGCCAGGGCCACCCTCGACCGGGACCTTGCCCAGCTCACCGCCGAGTCCGACGTCGTCGAGCCCGCGCTGCCGCCCGCGTACGCACGCTGGGACAACCCCGTCTGGCATGCCTACCGCGTGCCGATGGAGACGCCCATGGCGCTGCGTCTGGGCGATCTGTACCTGCCCGAGAGCGACCCGCTGCGCATACCGATGCTGGTCCGGCTGCCGCTGGAGCGCGGTCTGTGGATCGACAGCGGACAGTCGGGATCCCTCGACGGCTCGTTCCACGACTCCCACGACCTGCGCCGGCTCGCCCTGGAGACGGCCTTGGCGCACGCGGCGCGGCTGCTCGCCGTCCATCCGGCGGGCGACTTCACGGTCCATGTGATCGACCCGGCCGGCTCCGGCGCCCAGGCGCTCGCCCCGCTGGTCCAGACCGGCGTGCTCGGGGCCCCGCCTGCCGTGGGAGCGGCCGGAGTGACCGAGGTGCTCGGCAGGCTCACCCAGCGCGTCGACCTGGTGCAGATGGCGGTGCGCGGGGGCGCGTCCGAGTCACTCCCGCCCGGCTTCGACACCTCCGAGCAACTGCTGATCGTCCATGACTTCCCGCACGGCTTCGACGACCGGGCCGTGAACCAGCTGCGCTATCTCGCGGACGAGGGCCCGTCCGTCGGCGTCCATTTGATGATGGTCGCCGACCGTGAGGAGGCCGCTGCCTACGGCCCGTTGCTGGACCCGCTGTGGCGTTCGCTGCTGCGACTCACCCCGGTGCCGGAGGACCACCTCGCCGACCCCTGGGTGGGGCACGCCTGGACCTACGAGCCCCCGCTCGTACCGCCCGGCAGCCAGGTGCTCCAGCAGGTGCTCACCCAGGTCGCGGCGGCCCGCCGCTCCTGGAACCGGTGACCTGACACCCCCTTTACCAAGCATCCGCAAAGCCGCTCCGACCTGGGCTTTTGGTGTTTCTTTTACTTCGCCCTTTACCTTTCCTTGGTGATTGGGTACTCTCGTTCGTGCGGAGGGGAGTACTCCCTGTCTACTGCGGCGTTCCCGTCAATACGGATCAGGCCAGATCCCGGGGCGTCGGCCCGATCGCGGGTGGAAGAGACCTCCGGCAGCGACGACGCTGACATTTGCCGTTACGTACTGCCGGAGGCGCAGTGGATGTTTCCCTGACCCTGTGGGTCCTGACGATCGTGGGCCTCGCCGCCCTCATCGCGGTCGACTTCTTCATCGGCCGCAAGCCGCACGACGTGTCCATCAAGGAAGCCGGGATCTGGACCGTCGTCTGGATCGCCCTGGCCGGTCTCTTCGGCCTCGGACTGCTGGTCTTCGGCGGCGGACAGCCCGCTGGCGAGTTCTTCGCCGGCTTCATCACCGAGAAGTCGCTGAGCGTCGACAACCTCTTCGTCTTCGTCCTGATCATGGCGAAGTTCGCCGTGCCCTCGCAGTACCAGCAGCGCGTGCTCCTCGTCGGGGTGCTCATAGCCCTGGTGCTGCGCGCGATCTTCATCGCCGCGGGCGCCGCTGTCATCGCCAACTTCGCCTGGGTGTTCTACATCTTCGGCGCGTTCCTGATCTGGACGGCCTGGAAGCTCATCCAGGAGGCCCGGGCCGACAAGGAGGACGAGGAGTTCGAGGAGAACAAGCTCCTCAAGGCCGCCGAGCGCCGCTTCGGTGTCGCCGACCGCTACCACGGCACCAAGCTGTGGATCCAGCAGAACGGCAAGCGGGTCATGACCCCGATGCTCGTCGTGATGCTCGCCATCGGCTCCACGGACGTGCTCTTCGCCCTGGACTCCATCCCCGCGATCTTCGGTCTGACCCAGGACCCGTACATCGTCTTCACCGCCAACGCGTTCGCGCTGATGGGGCTGCGGCAGCTGTACTTCCTGATCGGCGGTCTGCTGAAGAAGCTGGTCCACCTCAGCTACGGCCTGTCGATCATCCTCGGCTTCATCGGAGTCAAGCTGGTGCTGCAAGCGCTGCACGAGTCCGGTGTGGATGTCCCGGAGATCAGCATTCCGGTCTCGCTGGGCGTGATCTGCTCCGTCCTGATCGTCACCACGATCACCAGCCTCCGCGCTTCCAAGAAGCAGGCCGCGGCCGAGGCGGCGCAGAAGGGGAGCGAAGGCGCTCCGAAGGACAGCATCGAGGCCTGACGGCTTCGGGCGTAGAAACAACCATCACCGGGAGAGATGCGCGGCGATTGCCGTGCGCCTCTCCCGGTGCTTGCTTTGTTCTGAGCGCGTTCCCCGGCCCGGGGGCGCAGTGGCCGGCGGAGGTATCCGTGAAGTTCGTGCAGATCATCGACTTCGAGACCGAGCGGCTCGACGAAATGGAACAGCTGCTGGAGGACGCACGGCAGCGCCTGGCCGACCAGGAGGGCGGCCCCACCCACCGCATCCTCCTGAAGGACCGTGACACGCCCGGGCGTTACCTCTCGCTGATCGAGTTCGAGTCGTACGAGGAGGCCATGCGCAACAGCGAGCGCCCTGAGACCACCAAGATGGCCGAGCAACTCGGTGCGCTGTGCACCCGTGAACCCCGCTTCATCAACTGCGATCTGCTGGACGCACGCGATCTCAAGTAGTCCGGCCGAGGCGAACGGGCCCCGCACCATCGACATGCGGGGCCCGTCCCCCTTTGCGACGATCGCTGCATGATCGCTCGGCTCAGGTCGCTCGCCCTCCAGTGGACAGCCGCCGTGCCGGTGCTCGCGGTGGCCCTGCTGGCTCTGACCTGGGGCCGGGACCTGCCGGGCGCGGTCGTCGCCCTGGTGACCCTCGTTCTCGCCGGAGCCGTCCTGGCCGCCGTCCACCACGCCGAGGTCATCGCCCACCGGGTGGGTGAACCCTTCGGCTCCCTCGTCCTCGCCGTCGCGGTCACGATCATCGAGGTCGCCCTGATCGTCACCCTGATGGTGGACGGCGGCGACAAGAGCGCGACCCTCGCCCGGGACACCGTCTTCGCCGCCGTGATGATCACCTGCAACGGCATCGTCGGCCTGTGCCTCCTGGTCGCCTCCCTGCGCCACGGCACCGCGGTCTTCAACCCCGAGGGCACCGGCGCGGCCCTGGCGACCGTCGCCACGCTGGCCACCCTCAGCCTGGTCCTGCCGACCTTCACCACCAGCAAGCCGGGCCCGGAGTTCTCCACCGTCCAGCTGACCTTCGCCGCGATCTCCTCGCTCGTCCTGTATGGCCTGTTCGTCGCGACGCAGACCGTGCGCCACCGCGAGTACTTCCTGCCCATCACCCGGCAGGGCGACGTGATCACCGCCGATGACCACGCCGGCGCCCCGACTGCCCGGACCGCCTGGATCAGCCTGGCCCTGCTGGCTCTGGCGCTCATCGGTGTGGTCGGCCTCGCCAAGGCGGTGTCGCCCACCATCGAGTCCGGTGTGGAGTCGGCGGGACTGCCGCAGGCCGTCGTCGGCGTGATCATCGCCCTGCTGGTGCTGCTGCCCGAGACGATCGCCGCGCTGCGCTCCGCCCGCCGCGACCGTGTGCAGACCAGCCTCAACCTCGCGCTCGGCTCGGCGATGGCCAGCATCGGCCTGACCATCCCCGCGGTCGCCCTGGCGACGATCTGGCTCTCCGGGCCGCTCGTCCTGGGCCTCGGCGCCACCCACATGGTGCTGCTCGCCCTGACGGTCGTGGTGAGCTCGCTGACCGTGGTGCCGGGCCGGGCCACACCCCTTCAGGGCGGGGTGCACCTCGTGCTGTTCGGGGCCTACCTGGAACTCGCGATCAATCCATGACCGGCGTCGGCGTCGCCACCGCCCGCGCCGGACGCGTCTCCGGCAGCAGCGCGAAGCAGCCGAGACTGAGCAGCGCGATCCCCGTGAGATACGCCCCCACACCCCACGGCACCCGGCCGCCCTGCTCGGCCAGCGCGGTCGCCGCGAGGGGCGTGAGCGCGCCGCCCAGGACTCCGCCGAGGTTGTAGCCGACGGCGGCGCCCGTACAGCGCACCCGCGGCTCGTACAGCTCCGGCAGATACGCCGCGACGACGGCGAACATCGTGATGAACGAGAGCATCGCGCCCAGGAAGCCCAGGAACATCAGCAGCGGCGCACCGGTGGCGAGCAGCGCGACCATCGGGAACATCCACACCGCGGCCGCCGCGCATCCGGCCAGACACATCGGCCGCCGCCCGTACCGGTCCCCGAGCAGCGCCGCCACCGGGGTGAGCGACCCCTTCACCAGCACCGCGCCCATGATGCAGACCAGCATGACCGTACGGCTCACCCCGAGCCGTTCCGTCGCATAGGCGAGGGACCAGGTCGTCACCGCGTAGAAGATCGCGTACCCGACCGCCAGCGCGCCGGCTGTCAGCAGCACGAGCCGCCAATGGTCGCGCACGACCTCGGCGAGCGGCACGCGCGCGTGGTCGTCGATCTCCAGGAACTGCGGGCTCTCGGCGAGCGACGACCTGAGCCACAACCCCGCCACGGCCAGCGCCCCCGCCGCCCAGAACGGCACTCTCCAGCCCCACGCGGCGAACTGTGCCTCGGACAGGGTCGCCGCGAGCGCCAGCGTCACGCCGTTCGCGAGGAGAAACCCGACCGCCGGGCCCACCTGCGGAAAGCTCGACCACAGTCCCCGCCGGTCGGCGGGCGCGTGCTCCGCGGTCAGCAGGACGGCCCCGCCCCACTCCCCGCCGAGCCCGAGCCCCTGCAGAAAGCGCAGCACGAGCAGCAGGACGGGAGCGGCCACCCCGATCGTGTCGTACGTCGGTACACAGCCGACCGCGACCGTGGAGGCGCCGGTCAGCAGCAGGGAGGCCACCAGGACCGGCCGCCGCCCGTGCCGGTCCCCGATGTGCCCGAACAGCACGGAGCCGAGCGGCCGCGCGACGAACCCCACCCCGAACGTCCCGAACGCGGCCAGTGTCCCCGCCACAGGCGAGAACGTGGGGAAGAACAGCGGCCCCAGGACCAGCGCCGCGGCGGTCCCGTAGACGAAGAAGTCGTAGAACTCGATGGCCGTCCCGGCGAGCGAGGCGGCCGCGAGCCGCAGCATGGAGGGCTTCCTTACGGTGCGTACGTCGTGCATGCCGCGTCAACTACCCACGGTGACCGCGGGTTACGGGGCCGCGGGGAAGCGCCCGCCGCGCCTCAGTACGTGACGGTGATGCGCCGGGCCGGGCCGTCGACCCGTACGAGACCGCCGTAGGGGATCACAAGCTGTGGATCGGTGTGGCCGAAGTCCACATCGAAGACGATCGTGGTGTCGGGGGCGTACACCCGCATGGCGCGCAGGACGGCCTCGCGCTGTTCCTCGGCGTAACGCGCCGCTTCCTCGGGGCTGTTGGGGTGTTCGAAGGACCAGGTCTTCGGGCGGCCCATCAGCAGGGCGGAGAAGCGCTGGAGCAGTCCGCGCTCGCCCATGTTGCGCAGGGTGCGGAAGACCTCGGTGCCGCTCGGCAGTTCCTCCGAGGTCTCCAGGAGCAGGACGCCGCCGTCGAACTCCGTCAGATCGCGCGGGATCTCACGGTCGGCCATCAGCAGCCAGCCGAGGATCTCCAGACAGCCGCCCCAACTGCGGCCCTCCACCACGCGGTCGGCGTTCACCCAGGCCCAGCCGGCGCCCGGCTTCGTCTCGGGCTCCGCGTCGAAGGTGGCCGGGTCGGCCCAGTCACGGTCGATGCCGTTCCAGCGGTCGGCGGGGCTCAACTCGTACTCGCCCGAGGTGAACAGCGCCGCGCGCAGCGAGTCCGCCGTCAGCCGGTTCATGGTGACCGGGCGGCCCAGCTCGGTCATCACCGTCGCGCCGTGGTAGGCGACGATTCCGGTATTGCGCAGGAACGCCAGCAGATTCGTGTTGTCGCTCATCCCGAAGAACGGCTTCGGGTTCGCCCGGATCAACTCCCGGTCCAGGAAGGGAAGTACGGTGATCTGGTCGTCGCCGCCGATGGACGCGATCACCGCCTTGATGTCCGGATCGGCGAAGGCGGCGTGGATGTCGTCGGCGCGCTCCTGGGGCGTCGAGCCCATCTTGCGGGTCGCCGGGTACTCCACCGGTTCGAGGTCGTACTCCTTGCGCAGCCGCTCCAGACCCAGTTCGAAGGGGCGCGGGAAGAGTCCGGGCAGGCCGCTGCCGGGGGAGATGACGGCTATGCGGTCGCCGGGGGAGGGCTTGGGCGGGTACGAGATCGTCGTCATGCCGGGCAGGGTACGGGCCGTGGCGTCGTCCGTGCACCGTGATAAACCGGGTCTGAGCAGCGGTCCTCGACGGACCGCTCCCATTCGAACGGACCGGAGGAACCGTGCCCCGCACCCTGGCCAACGCCCCGATCATGATCCTCAACGGCCCCAACCTGAACCTGCTCGGCCAGCGTCAGCCCGAGATCTACGGCTCCGACACCCTCGCCGACGTCGAGGCGATGTGCGCCAAGGCGGCGGCCGCGCACGGCGGGACGGTGGACTTCCGTCAGTCCAACCACGAGGGCGAGCTGGTCGACTGGATCCACGAGGCCCGGCTCAACCACTGTGGGATCGTGATCAACCCGGCCGCCTACTCGCACACGTCCGTCGCGATCCTGGACGCACTCAACACCTGCGACGGCATGCCGGTGGTGGAGGTCCACATCTCCAACATCCACCAGCGCGAGTCCTTCCGCCACCACTCCTACGTCTCGGCCCGCGCCGACGGGGTCATCGCCGGCTGCGGCGTGCAGGGCTATGTCTTCGGCGTCGAGCGCGTAGCGGCCATGGTGGGCGCGGCGCAGGCCGAGGCGTAATACCCGCCGCCCATGGATGCGCGCCCCTTACCGGTGCGCGGTCCGGGAGCGCACCGGGGCCGCCGGTCGAGGGCGGGGAATGAGACCGGCGGCCCGTACCGCGCAGGAGCCGTCATCCTGTGCGGGTTGCTTCCAGTTGACTACGCAACAGCATGCGCGGGGAGCGCGCGCAGGGCGCGGGTGCGTGTGAAGGGTTCACACGGGGCGCGCGGACAGGGTTGCGCGCCGGAGCGCCCGCGCTGGGCGTACGAGTTGGGGTGCGCGCCCGGCGTGCACCCCACCGTTCACCATCCCCGAGCCCGCCACTCCGGCAGGTGCGGCCGCTCCGCGCCCAGCGACGTGTCATTGCCGTGGCCCGGGTAGACCCAGGTCTCGTCCGGCAGCACGGCGAAGATCTTCGTCTCGACGTCGTGGATCAGGCTGGCGAAGGCCTTCGGGTCCTTGCGGGTGTTGCCCACGCCGCCCGGGAACAGACAGTCCCCGGTGAACACATGGGGATGCCCGTGCGGGTCGTCGTAGACGAGGGCGATCGAGCCCGGCGTGTGCCCGACCAGGTGGCGCGCCGTCAGTTCCACGCGCCCCACGCGGATGACGTCCCCGTCGTCGACCAGGACGTCGGTCGGCACGGGGATGCCCTCGGCGTCCTCGCGCCCCGCGTACGTGCGCGCGCCCGTGGCCGCGACGACCTGCGCGAGCGCCTGCCAGTGGTCGCCGTGCCGGTGGGTGGTGACGACGGACGCGATGCCGTCGTCACCGATCATGCCGATCAGCGTCTCCGCGTCGTTCGCCGCGTCGATCAGCAGTTGCTCGTCCGTGGCCCGGCAGCGCAGCAGATAGCAGTTGTTGTCCATCGGACCGACCGCGATCTTGGTGATCATCAGGTCCTTGAGCTCGTGCACGTCCGCCGGGCCCCCGACCGTCACCTCTCCGCTGTACGTCATGGCGGCAGCCTATAGTGGGGGAAGCGTCGGCAGGGGTCCGCCGGCAGCGGTCAGCGCCGATCCGTCGCGGCGGCCGCAGAGCCAGCCGAGCAGATCGGCCTGGCGGCCGCTGACGGTGACCGGGTCTCCCTCCCGACGGCCGGTGGGGATGTTCCTCCCGTCGTCCTCCACGATCATCACGGCGGCCACCGCGGGGTTGCCCCGGAACCGCTCCGCAAGGAAGTTGATCTCCCGCTGGGTGAACTCCTCCGGAAGATCCTCCAGCTCGTACCCGATCCCGAGGTCCACGTGGTGCAGCTCCACCTCGACCCACCGCCGGAACGGCACCCGGGCCGCGGAGTCGGTGACCCCGTTGCGCAGCTCCACGGTCCGCGACCAGTCCGCGGGCACCTCCCCGGCCCGCGCGAACCGGGCCGCGCTCTCGCGCACGTCCGCGAGCTGGACGTCGAGGGCGCGCGGCGCGTCCCGCTCGATGTCGGCGTCCCGTGCCTCGGCGGAGGCGTACATGGGCCGCCCTTCGAGCACGTTCACCAGAGCGTCCGCGTTGCGCGCGAGATGGGCGAGGACATGGCCGCGGGTCCAGCCGGGGAGCCGTGACGGCTCGGCGATCGCGGCGTTGTCCAGCTTGGCGGCAGCGGTGAGCAGTCGTTCGGTCGCGTCACGTACAGACGCCAGGTCATGAGCGTGATCAATCATGCTGCTGACCTTAGTCCCGCCACACCTTTGGGTGAAGGTCGTGAAGCAGTGCCGAAAATCGAATGCGCGTGCTATATGGTCGGAAGTGGCGTCGGGCATGCTGGAGAGCTGGGGATTGTTACGCATCCGGGAATCCGACCGGCGTTGTCAGTGGCTCCCCCTAGTCTGAGAAAGACGGGGGCCCCGCCCCTGTCACTTCTCTCAAGAAAGGTGCGGACCGGCGTGGCCGACCGTCTCATCGTCCGTGGCGCGCGCGAGCACAACCTCAAGAATGTCTCGCTCGACCTGCCGCGCGACTCGCTCATCGTCTTCACGGGCCTGTCGGGGTCGGGCAAGTCCTCGCTGGCCTTCGACACCATCTTCGCGGAGGGCCAGCGGCGCTACGTGGAGTCGCTGTCCTCGTACGCCCGCCAGTTCCTCGGCCAGATGGACAAGCCGGACGTCGACTTCATCGAGGGCCTCTCGCCCGCGGTCTCCATCGACCAGAAGTCGACCTCGCGCAACCCGCGCTCGACGGTCGGCACCATCACCGAGGTCTACGACTATCTGCGCCTGCTCTTCGCGCGCATCGGCAAGCCGCACTGTCCCGAGTGCGGCCGCCCGATCTCGCGCCAGTCGCCGCAGGCCATCGTCGACAAGGTCCTGGAGCTGCCGGAGGGCAGCCGCTTCCAGGTACTGTCGCCGCTGGTCCGCGAGCGCAAGGGAGAGTTCGTCGACCTCTTCGCCGACCTCCAGACCAAGGGCTACTCCCGCGCGCGGGTCGACGGCGAGACCATCCAGCTCTCCAACCCGCCCACGCTGAAGAAGCAGGAAAAGCACACCATCGAGGTGGTGGTCGACCGCCTCACGGTGAAGGACTCCGCCAAGCGCCGGCTCACCGACTCCGTGGAGACCGCCCTCGGCCTGTCCGGCGGCATGGTCGTGCTCGACTTCGTCGACCTCCCCGCGGACGATCCCGAGCGCGAGCGCATGTACTCCGAGCACCTGTACTGCACGTACGACGACCTGTCCTTCGAGGAGCTGGAGCCCCGCTCCTTCTCCTTCAACTCGCCCTTCGGCGCCTGCCCCGAGTGCACCGGTATCGGCACGCGCATGGAGGTCGACCCCGAGCTGATCGTCCCGGACGAGGACAAGAGCCTCGACGAGGGCGCCATCCACCCCTGGTCGCACGGCCACACCAAGGACTACTTCGGCCGGCTGATCGGCGCCCTCGCGGACGCGCTGGGATTCCGGACCGACATCCCCTTCGCGGGGCTCCCGCAGCGCGCCAGGAAGGCCCTGCTGTACGGGCACAAGACGCAGATCGAGGTCCGCTACCGCAACCGGTACGGCCGCGAGCGCGTGTACACGACGCCGTTCGAAGGCGCCGTCCCCTTCGTCAAGCGCCGGCACAGCGAGGCCGAGTCCGACGCCAGCCGGGAGCGCTTCGAGGGCTATATGCGCGAGGTGCCCTGCCCCACCTGTGAGGGCACACGCCTGAAGCCGATCGTCCTCGCGGTCACCATCATGGAGAAGTCGATCGCCGAGGTCGCCGCGATGTCCATCAGCGACTGCGCGGACTTCCTGGGCGAGCTCAAGCTCAACGCCCGCGACAAGAAGATCGCCGAGCGCGTGCTGAAGGAGGTCAACGAACGGCTGCGGTTCCTGGTCGACGTCGGCCTGGACTACCTCTCGCTCAACCGCGCGGCCGGCACCCTCTCCGGCGGCGAGGCCCAGCGCATCCGCCTGGCCACCCAGATCGGCTCCGGCCTCGTCGGCGTGCTGTACGTCCTCGACGAGCCGTCCATCGGTCTGCACCAGCGCGACAACCACCGGCTGATCGAAACCCTGGTCCGGCTGCGCGACATGGGCAACACGCTCATCGTCGTCGAGCACGACGAGGACACCATCAAGGTCGCCGACTGGGTCGTCGACATCGGCCCCGGCGCCGGTGAGCACGGCGGCAAGGTCGTGCACAGCGGCTCCCTGAAGGAGCTGCTCACCAACGCCGAGTCGCAGACCGGGCAGTACCTCGCGGGCAAGAAGTCCATCCCGCTGCCCGCCATCCGGCGCCCGCAGGACCCGACCCGCAGGCTCACGGTGCACGGCGCCCGGGAGAACAACCTCCAGGACATCGACGTCTCGTTCCCGCTGGGCGTCTTCACCGCGGTCACCGGTGTGTCCGGTTCCGGCAAGTCGACGCTGGTCAACGACATCCTGTACACACACCTGGCCCGCGAGCTCAACGGCGCCCGGAACGTCCCGGGGCGGCACACACGCGTGGACGGCGACGACCTCGTCGACAAGGTCGTGCACGTCGACCAGTCGCCCATCGGCCGCACCCCGCGGTCCAACCCGGCGACGTACACCGGAGTCTTCGACCACATCCGCAAGCTGTTCGCCGAGACGACCGAGGCGAAGGTCCGCGGCTACATGCCGGGCCGCTTCTCCTTCAACGTCAAGGGCGGCCGCTGCGAGAACTGCGCGGGCGACGGCACCATCAAGATCGAGATGAACTTCCTCCCGGACGTCTACGTCCCGTGCGAGGTCTGCCACGGCGCCCGGTACAACCGGGAGACCCTGGAGGTCCACTACAAGGGCAAGTCCATCTCCGAGGTCCTGAACATGCCGATCGAGGAAGCCATGGACTTCTTCGAGGCCGTCCCGGCGATCAACCGCCACCTCAAGACGCTGAACGACGTCGGTCTCGGCTATGTCCGCCTCGGCCAGTCCGCGACCACCCTGTCCGGCGGCGAGGCCCAGCGCGTGAAGCTCGCCAGCGAGCTCCAGAAGCGCTCCACCGGACGCACGGTCTACGTCCTCGACGAGCCGACCACCGGTCTGCACTTCGAGGACATCAGCAAGCTGCTGAAGGTCCTGTCCGGCCTGGTCGACAAGGGCAACACGGTCATCGTCATCGAGCACAACCTCGATGTGATCAAGACCGCCGACTGGGTCGTCGACATGGGCCCCGAGGGTGGCGCCGGCGGCGGTCTGGTCGTCGCCGAGGGCACGCCCGAGGAGGTCGCAGCGGTCCCGGCCAGCCACACCGGCAAGTTCCTGCGGGAGATCCTCGGCGACCGGATCAGCGACGCGTCCTCGGTGCAGGCCCCGCGCAGGGCGGCGGCCAAGAAGACGGTCGCGGCCAAGTCGACGGCGAAGAAGACGGCCACTGCCAGGACCACGAAGGCCGTCAACAACACGGCCACCAAGAAGGCCGCGGGAGCCACCAAGAAGGCGGCACCGGCGAAGAAGACGACCCGGGCCCGCAGGGCCTGAGCCCGTCGGCCGGAGAGCGGCGCGCCCCCGCGGAGACCTCCCGCGGGGGCGCGCCGCGTCTCACCTGCCTTCGAGTACGTCGGCCAGTTCCGAGGCGTACGGCGGTTCCGCGCCCGCGCGCGAGCAGGTGATCGCCGCCGCGCGGGCCGCGAAGCGCAGCAGCGCCGTCCAGTCGTTCCCGCCGAGCCGCGCCACCGCCTGCGGGGACAGCGCGCCCCGGACGGAGAGACCGTGCAGCAGGGCCGCGTTCACGGTGTCCCCGGCTCCGATCGTGTCCACGACGTCGACCTTCTCGCCCGGCACGGAGTGCTCCGCGCCGTCCCGGGTGAACACGGTGAGCCCGTCACCGCCGTGGGTGACCACCACGGCCGCGGGGCCCTCGGCCAGCCACGCGCGCGGGGTGCCGCCGAGCCACTCCGCGTCCTCCGCGGACAGCTTGAGCAGCGACACCGACGGCAGCCAGCCGCGGAACCGGGCCCGGTAGGCGTCCGGGTCGGGGATCAGTCCCGGGCGGATGTTCGGGTCGAGGGCGGTGAACACGCCCTGCGCGGCCGCCGCCCGCATCAGCTTCTCGTAGGCGGTCGCGCCCGGCTCCAGGACGAGCGAGCAGGTCCCGAAGGACGCCGCGCGGGTGCCGTGGGGCAGGGCGTCGGGCGTGGTGAACAGCCGGTCGGCGGTGCCGTCGACGTAGAAGGAGTAGGCGGCCGAGCCACCCGCGTCGACAGTGGCGACCGCGAGCGTCGTCGGCTCGGTCCCGCGCTGCACGCCCGACACGTCCACCCCGGCCGTCCGCAGCCCGTCCAGCAGGGCCTCGCCGAAGGCGTCGGAGGACGTACGGGAGCAGAAGGCCGTGGGGGAGCCCAGGCGGCCGAGGGCCACGGCCGTGTTGAAGGGGCCGCCGCCGAGGGCCGGCCGCAGGCTCGCGAGGGCGCCCGTGCCCTGCGGCACGAGGTCGATCAGGGCCTCACCGGCGACGACGATCACGAGGCGGTTCCTTTGCTTGCGTTCGGGAGCTGGTCGGGGCAGCCGCACGAGGTGCGGTGGACGAAGGAGCAGTCGAGCCGCACCGTGCGGGCGGGCCGGTCCGGTTCGGCGAGCCGGTCCAGGAGGACGCGTACGGCCTGGGCGCCGATCTCCCTGCTGGGCTGGGCGATCGCGGTGAGCCGGGGTGCGAACAGGTCGGCCCAGGCGAAGTCGTCGAAGCAGCACAGGGCGATGTCGTCGGGCACGGACAGGCCGCGTTCGCGCAGGGCGCGCAGGGCACCGATGGTCATCGCGTTGTTGGCGGTGACCAGAGCCGTGGGCGGTGCGGCGAGGGACAGCAGGGCCGCGGTGGCGCGCTCGGCGCCCGCGGACTCGGAGTCGCCGTGCACGATGAGACGTTCGTCGTGGGCGAGGCCGGCGTGCGCGAGCCCGTGCCGGTAGCCGGTGATCCGTTCGCTGGTGGTGCTGAGCCCGTGGCGCCCCGCGACCAGGCCGATCCGCCGGTGGCCGAGCTCCGTGAGGTGGGTGACCAGACGGGTCGTCGGCTCGGCGCTCGCGGCGCACACCTGGTCGAAGTGCGGCGCGGCCTCGTCGTCCACCAGCCGGTCGAGGAACACCGTCGGTACGTGGTGGCGGCGCAGGTAGGCCAGGAGCGCGCGCGGGTCCGCGGAGGGCGCGACGATCATGCCGTCCACGCGCCGCTCGAGCAGCAGCTGGACGACCTTGCGCTCGTGCTCGGGGTCGTCGTGCGGATCGGCGATGAGCAGGCTGTAGCCGTGCTCCAGGGCGCCGGCCTCGACGCCCTGGAGGATCTCCGTGAAGTAGGGGTTGCTGATCGCCGACACCGCGAGGCCGATGGACCGGGTGCGGGCGGTCACCAGGGAGCGGGCCAGGGAGTTCGGTGTGTAGCCGAGCCTGTCGATGGCGTCCAGGACCGCCTGACGGGTGTGGGGGAGGACCGGGCGGGTGTCGTTGAGCACATGCGAGACGGTCGCCACGGAGACGCCCGCGTCACGGGCCACATCGGCCATGGTCGGCATCGTGTTCCTCCCGGCTTCAGACCGCGTCCGTTCTTCTTCTGGCCGGGAAGGTATCCCATCCGGAGGCCCGCGTAAACGCTTGCGCAATCGTTTACGTCAACGTTTACGTCAACGTTTACGCAAGCGTTGACGTCTCCCGCCCCGGCTCCGGTCCCGCCCGCCCCGGCAGGTATCGTCGCCCTGCCTGCCCTCTGACCAGTGGAGACCCGCATGTCCGGCCGCCCGTCCCCGACCCGTCGTACCGTCCTGCGCGGAGCGGCCCTCACCCCCGTCGCCGGGCTCGGCCTCGCCGCCTGCTCACCGGGCGGGGAGACGACGGACGCCGAGCCGAGCGCGCCGGTCGACCTCGGCGCGGAGAGCGAGGTCACCAAGGGGAGCGTGAAGCTGTACCGGGATCACAACGTGGTCGTCAGCCGGGACGCGAACGGCACCCTGAAGGCGTACAGCACGATCTGCACGCACGCGTTGTGCCCCATCAACAAGCTGGAGGGGACGAAGCTCGTCTGCCCCTGCCACGGCAGCGAGTTCGACGCCACGAGCGGCGAGGTGCTGCACGAACCGGCCACCGTGCCTCTGAAGGAACTGCCGGTGCAGGCCAAGGACGGCCGGATCGTGGCGGGACCGGCCGCCACCGCCTGAGCTGCTGCCGGGCGGCGACTCGGCCGAGGCCGCTCACCCCCAGTCCCACCCGATGCCCACGATCCCCGTCCGCAGCCGCGGCTCGACGAGATGGACGGAGTGGTGCCGCCCGCTGAGCGGGAGTTCCTGACGGCCGCTGCGCGGGGCCGCCGCGGAGTGCTGGACGAACCGGTGGCAGCGCACCGGCAGATGGAGCTCGTCGAAGCGGACCTGGAGCGCGTACTGGCCGCCCGCGAGGCCGAACCCGCGCGCGTACTCGCGGGACACACCGGCTGTGCCGTCCTCGACGCCATACCGGAAGAGGAAGGTGTCGCCGGAGCGCAGGCGGGTGTCGAACAGCAGCTCGGCCACGAGGACGCCGGTGTCGTGGTCGTGCCGGACGCGGCCCGTACGGCAGTTCTCCAGGGCCTGCACGCGCATGAGGTCGGGCGTGCAGCCGGGGTCGCCGTGGTACACCGCCACGAAGCGGTCGACGCCGTCCCTGTGGGCGCGCACGATGTGATGCGACTCGCGGCCCGTCAGTTCCCGGCGCACGCCGATCCGCACCCGCTCGTGCAGCCCGAGGGTGTGCAGCCCGCCGTCCACCGGGGCGTCCAGTTCGGCCAGCAGCCGCTCCAGGACGCCGTCGGCCTCGACGAGGGAGCGGTAGGAGCGGGCCGCCGGCCGCCCCGCCGCCGGTTCCTCGCCCTCGGCGAGCAGCCGGATCAGCGATTCCTCCGGCAGCTGGAGGATCTCCTCCCGGGCCCGTACCGCGCGCAGCGACTCGGGGCGCTGTGGTCTGCGGGCGCCCTGCTGCCAGTAACTCAGGCTGGTGACGCCGACCTTGACCCCGTAGCGCGACAGATGGTGCTGCACACGCTGGAGCGGCAGCCCGCGCGCGGCGATGGCGGCACGCAGGGCGACGTGGAAGGGGCCGCGGCTGAGCACCGCGTCCAGTTCCGCGTTCGGCGCCGCGGCCCTGTCCACGTCAGGCTCCGCGGTGGCGACGGCGGCGACGGCCGCGTGCTGAGAGGCGTGCGGCATGCGGGGGCCTTTCTGTGCAGCGTTCACGACGGCTGGTCGGACCGTTCGCGCGGGCGGCAGGGGCCGGGACCGAGTTCCCCGAATTGAAGCGTGTTGACCAAGCCCCGACAACACCTGATGCCCAACCGTCGCGCAGACGTGGCCGGTCCTGGATGCGTGCCATCAGACCGGTGCGGACGGACCACGGTCGCCGAGCGCCTCCCTGGTGGCCCGCGCGGACAGTGCCGCGATCAGCTCCTGGAAGCCTCCCGCGCGTGGGTCGAGACAGCAGCACCGCAGGCACCCGGTTTCGGCCGACAGGCGTGCTACCTCCTCAAGAGCCGGGTCACGCTCGTCGACGAGCTCATCGAGGCGCTCGACCGGATCGGGCGGGGCGGCTCGGTCGTCGACCCCTTCTTGGTGCGGGAGCTGTTCTCCGCCCGGCGCCGCGACGACCCGCTGGCGCCGCTCAGCGCCCGGGAGCGCGAGGTGCCCGGCCGTGGTCCGCTCGAACGCGGGCATCGGCCGCCGCCCGTGGGTGACCGAGGGCACCGTCGAGAAACACCTCCGCAGCATCCTCGCCAAGCTCCGTCTGCCCGAGGACGCGGACGACCACCGGCGGGTGCTCGCCGTGCTCACGTTCCTGGAGCCGCGGTAGCCCGCCGGCGTTGTCCACAGCCTCGCCGCGCTGTCACCCCTCGCCAGTAGGGTGTGAAACATGGCCGACCCCTCCAGCTACCGCCCCAGGCCGGGACAGATCCCGGACTCCCCCGGGGTCTACAGGTTCCGCGACGAGCACCGCCGGGTGATCTACGTCGGAAAGGCGAAGAGCCTGCGCCAGCGCCTGGCGAACTACTTCCAGGACCTCGCGGGCCTGCACCCCCGCACCCGCACCATGGTCACCACAGCGGCGTCCGTGGAGTGGACCGTGGTGTCCACGGAGGTGGAGGCGCTCCAGCTGGAGTACTCCTGGATCAAGGAGTACGACCCTCGGTTCAACGTCAAGTACCGCGACGACAAGAGCTACCCGTACCTCGCGGTGACCATGAACGAGCAGTTCCCGCGCGTACAGGTGATGCGCGGTCACAAGAAGAAGGGCGTGCGCTACTTCGGGCCGTACGGGCACGCCTGGGCCATCCGCGACACCGTCGACCTCCTGCTGCGCGTCTTCCCCGTGCGCACCTGCTCGGCCGGAGTCTTCAAGAACGCCGCCCGTACTGACCGCCCCTGTCTGCTCGGCTACATCGGCAAGTGCTCAGCGCCCTGCGTCGGCCGGGTCTCGCCCGAGGAGCACCGCGAACTCGCCGAGGAGTTCTGCGACTTCATGGCCGGCCGCACGGGCACGTACCTGCGCCGTCTGGAGAAGCAGATGATGCAGGCGGCCGACGAGATGGAGTACGAGCGGGCCGCCCGGCTGCGCGACGACATCGAGGCCCTGAAGAAGGCCATGGAGAAGAACGCCGTCGTGCTCGCCGACGCGACCGACGCCGACCTGATCGCCGTCGCCGAGGACGAGCTGGAGGCGGCCGTGCAGATCTTCCACGTCCGCGGCGGACGCGTGCGCGGCCAGCGCGGCTGGGTCACCGACAAGGTCGAGGAGATCACCACCGGCGCCCTCGTCGAGCACGCCCTCCAGCAGCTGTACGGCGAGGAGACCGGGGACTCCGTACCCAAGGAGGTCCTCGTCCCGGCCCTGCCCGACCCGGTGGAGCCCGTCCAGGAGTGGCTCACCACGCGCCGCGGGTCGAACGTCTCCCTGCGCATCCCGCAGCGCGGCGACAAGAAGGCGCTGATGGAGACCGTCCAGCGCAATGCCCTGCAGGCCCTCGCCCTGCACAAGACCAAGCGCGCCTCCGATCTGACCACACGCTCGCGTGCCCTGGAGGAGATCGCCGACGCCCTCGACCTGGACAGCGCCCCGCTCCGGATCGAGTGCTACGACATCTCCCATCTCCAGGGCGACGACGTCGTGGCCTCCATGGTCGTCTTCGAGGACGGCCTCCAGCGCAAGGGCGAGTACCGCCGCTTCCAGATCAGGGGCTTCGCCGGCCAGGACGACGTGCGGTCCATGCACGAGGTGATCTCCCGCCGCTTCAAGCGGTACATCGCCGAGAAGGAGAAGACCGGCGAGTGGGTCGACGAGGACTCCCAGGACCTCTCCGAGAACGGCCTCAAGGACGACGACGGCCGCCCCAAGAAGTTCGCCTACCCGCCCCAGCTCGTCGTCGTCGACGGCGGGCAGCCCCAGGTCGCCGCCGCGAAGAGGGCCCTGGACGAGCTCGGCATCGACGACATCGCCGTGTGCGGCCTCGCCAAGCGCCTGGAGGAGGTCTGGCTGCCCGGTGAGGACGACCCGGTGGTCCTGCCCCGCACCAGCGAGGGCCTGTATCTGCTCCAGCGGGTCCGTGACGAGGCCCACCGGTTCGCGATCACCTACCAGCGCACCAAGCGCGCCAAGCGCTTCCGGTCCAGCCCGCTGGACGACGTACCGGGCCTCGGCGAGACCCGCAAGCAGGCGCTGATCAAGCACTTCGGTTCGGTGAAGAAGCTCCGATCGGCGACAATCGACCAGATCTGTGAGGTCCCGGGCATAGGCCGTAAAACGGCCGAGACCATTGCCGCGGCCTTCGCCCAGGCGGCCCCGGCCGCGCCCGCCGTGAACACGGCGACTGGAGAGATCATGGAAGACAGGGAAGACGGGGCGCCCGAGGGTGCCCCCGGGGAGCCCGTGACCGCGGGCACCCCGGACGAACGACGGGGGCAGGAGACATGACCGAGCAGGAAAAGCAGCCCACAGCCGAGCGAGATCAGGCCCACCAGGACATGGGCGATGATCACACTCAGCGGAAGTCACCCGAGGAAGACGGAGCACAGGTGAGTACGGCCGGCGACAACGCCGCGGTCCCCGAGATCGCCATCCCCGAGCTGGTGATCATCTCCGGTATGTCCGGAGCCGGCCGCTCGACCGCCGCGAAGTGTCTGGAGGACCTCGGCTGGTTCGTCGTCGACAACCTGCCGCCCGCGCTGATCCCCACCATGGTGGAGCTCGGCGCCCGCTCCCAGGGCAATGTCGCCCGGATCGCGGTCGTCGTCGACGTCCGCGGCCGCCGCTTCTTCGACAACCTCCGCGAGTCGCTCGCCGACCTCGACACCCGGGGCGTCACCCGGCGGATCGTCTTCCTGGAGTCCTCCGACGAGGCCCTGGTGCGCCGCTTCGAATCGGTGCGCCGTCCGCACCCGCTCCAGGGCGACGGCCGGATCGTCGACGGCATCGCCGCCGAGCGCGAGCTGCTGCGCGAGCTGCGCGGCGACGCCGACCTGGTGATCGACACCTCCAGCCTGAACGTGCACGAGCTGCGCGCCAAGATGGACGCCCGGTTCGCGGGCGAGGAGGAGCCCGAGCTGAGGGCCACCGTGATGTCCTTCGGCTTCAAGTACGGCCTGCCCGTCGACGCCGACCTGGTCGTCGACATGCGGTTCCTGCCGAACCCTCACTGGGTCCCGGAGCTGCGGCCGTACACCGGTCTGAACGAAGAGGTGTCGGCGTACGTCTTCAACCAGCCCGGCGCCAAGGAGTTCCTCGACCGGTACACCGAGCTGCTCCAGCTGATTGCCGCAGGCTACCGTCGTGAGGGCAAGCGCTATGTGACCATCGCGGTCGGCTGCACCGGCGGCAAGCACCGCTCGGTGGCCACCTCGGAGAAGCTCGCCGCACGGCTCGCCGCGCAGGGTGTGGAGACGGTGGTCGTACACCGGGACATGGGACGCGAATGACAGGACGTACTCCGCGGCTGATCAGGGTCGGACGGGTGGTTCCGGAAGGACGGATCGGCCGGCCCGTCGAGGCCCGTGGCGCGAGGCCGCGCCGCCGGGGCACCCAGCCCAAGGTTGTCGCCCTCGGCGGCGGCATGGGCCTGTCCGCCTCGCTCGCCGCGCTGCGGCGGATCACCGGTGACCTCACCGCCGTCGTCACCGTCGCCGACGACGGCGGCTCCAGCGGGCGTCTGCGCGACGAACTGGGCGTGCTGCCGCCCGGCGATCTGCGCAAGGCGCTGGCCGCGCTGTGCGGCGACGACGACTGGGGGCAGACCTGGTCGCGGGTGATCCAGCACCGCTTCACCTCCCAGGGCGACCTGCACGACCACGCGGTCGGCAATCTGCTGATCGTCGCCCTGTGGGAGCAGCTCGGCGACCATGTCCAGGCCCTGGACCTGGTCGGCAAGCTGCTCGGCGCGCACGGGCGCGTGCTGCCCATGTCCGCCGTGCCCCTGGAGCTGCAGGCCCTGGTCAAGGGGCACGACCCGGAGCGGCCCGAGGACGTCGACACCGTGCGCGGACAGGCCACCGTCGCCCTCACCCCGGGCGAGGTGCAGTCCGTGCACCTGGTGCCGCACGACCCGCCCGCGGTCCCCGAGGCCGTGGCGGCCGTCCTGGACGCGGACTGGGTGGTGCTGGGCCCCGGCTCCTGGTTCTCCTCGGTCATCCCGCATCTGCTCGTGCCCCAGCTGCTGGACGCGCTCACCGAGACCAAGGCCCGCCGGGTGCTCTCGCTGAACCTCGCTCCGCAGCCCGGAGAAACCGAAGGCTTCTCCCCGCAGCGTCATTTGGAGGTTTTGGGACGACACGCCCCTAAACTCGCCCTGGACGTGGTGCTGGCCGACGAGGCTGCCGTGCCCGACCGCGAGGTGCTGACCGAGGCCGCCAAGCGGCTCGGGGCCGCGGTCGAGCTGGCTCCGGTCGCCCGGAGGGACGGATCTCCACGGCACGACCCGGAGCTGCTGGCCGCCGCGTACGACCGTATTTTTCGGATGCATGGAAGGATCGGCCCATGGCGATGACGGCAGCGGTGAAGGACGAGGTCTCCCGGCTCCCCGTCACCCGGACCTGCTGCAGGAAGGCGGAGGTCTCCGCCATTCTGCGGTTCGCCGGCGGCCTCCATCTGGTCAGCGGGCGCATCGTGATCGAGGCGGAGCTGGACACCGCGATGGCGGCCCGCCGGCTCAAGCGGGACATCCTGGAGATCTTCGGCCACAGCTCCGAACTGATCGTGATGGCGCCCGGCGGACTGCGCCGGGGCTCGCGGTACGTCGTGCGCGTGGTCGCCGGCGGTGACCAGCTGGCCCGGCAGACCGGCCTGGTCGACGGGCGTGGCCGCCCGATCCGCGGTCTGCCCCCGCAGGTCGTCTCCGGCGCCACCTGTGACGCCGAGGCCGCCTGGCGCGGTGCCTTCCTGGCACATGGCTCGCTCACCGAGCCCGGCCGCTCCTCCTCCCTGGAGGTGACCTGCCCGGGGCCCGAGGCCGCGCTCGCGCTCGTCGGCGCGGCCCGCCGGCTGTCGATCGCGGCGAAGGCCCGCGAGGTGCGCGGCGTGGACCGGGTCGTCGTCCGCGACGGCGACGCGATCGGCGCCCTGCTCACCCGCCTCGGCGCCCATGAGTCGGTGCTGGCCTGGGAGGAGCGGCGGATGCGCCGCGAGGTCCGCGCCACGGCGAACCGTCTCGCCAACTTCGACGACGCGAACCTCCGCCGCTCCGCGCGCGCGGCCGTCGCCGCCGGTGCCCGCGTCCAGCGCGCCCTGGAGATCCTCGGCGAGGAGGTCCCCGAGCACCTCGCGGCCGCCGGCCGGCTGCGCATGGAGCACAAGCAGGCCTCGTTGGAGGAACTCGGCGCGCTCGCCGACCCGCCGCTGACCAAGGACGCCGTCGCCGGCCGTATCCGCCGGCTGCTCGCGATGGCAGACAAGCGCGCCCAGGACCTCGGCATCCCGGGCACGGAGTCCAGCATCACCGAGGAGATGGCCGACAACCTCGTCGGCTGACGCCTGTTCACCACGCCGGTGGCCACGCCCAGTTGGGCGAAGGCCACCGGCGTTTTCGTGTCCTTGAGGCACCCTTGACTCGATCATGAAGTGTCATGAGCCTGGCATCTGTTCGCTGACGTGGCGAACCCACGCTAGGGGGGTTCATGAGACACAGAGCGAGATCGATCCTCGCTGTCGGCGCGCTCCTGATCGGCGGAGCGAGCATCGCACCCATCGCCCAGGCACAGAACGGCAGGTCGGACACTTCCGAAGCCGACGAGGTCAAGGTCTTCCGCGCCGAGGTCACCAAGAAGCAGATCCCGCTGCTGCTGGCCGCCGGACAGGACGGCCAGGAACTCAGTGAGCGGGCGCCCGAGAAGGGCACCGCCACGATCGAGGTCTACCTCACCGACAAGCAGGCCGACAACCTCGAGAAGCAGGGCGTCGAGCTCAAAGAGCACACTCTGTCCGCCAAGGCCGAGCAGCGCGCCGAGGCGGCCGCCGAGGGCGTCTTCCGGCCCTACAGCGGCAGCGGCGGCCTGAAGGAGGAGATCCTCCGCGCGAGCCAGGAGAACCCCGGCCTCACCAAGGTCGTCTCCATCGGCAAGACGGTGAACGGCCAGGACATCCTGGCGCTGAAGCTCACCAAGAACGCCAAGAAGTCCCAGGACGGCGCCAAGCCCTCCGTGCTGTACATGTCCAACCAGCACGCGCGCGAGTGGATCACCCCGGAGATGACGCGCCGGCTGATGCGCCACTACCTGGACAACTACCAGACGGACAAGCGGATCAAGAAGATCGTCGACACCACCGAACTGTGGTTCGTGCTCTCGGCCAACCCCGACGGCTACGACTACACCTTCCAGGACACGGGCGACCGCCTGTGGCGCAAGAACATGCGGGACGTCAACGGCGACGGCGCCATCAGCACCGGCGACGGCGTCGACCTCAACCGCAACTTCGCCTACAAGTGGGGCTACGACGACGAGGGTTCGTCCCCCAACCCCACCAGCCAGACCTACCGCGGTGACGCCCCGGGCTCCGAGCCGGAGACCAAGGCGCTGGACGCCTTCCAGAAGCGCATCGGCTTCGAACTCGGCATCAACTACCACTCGGCCGCCGAGCTCATCCTCTACGGCGTCGGCTGGCAGGTGGCCACCAACACCCCGGACGACGTCCTCTACAAGGCGCTCGCCGGCACCCCCGACAACCCCGCCGTCCCGGGCTACCACCCCCAGGTCTCCTCGGAGCTGTACACCACCAACGGCGAGGCGGACGGACACGCCTCCAACGTCAACGGCCTGGCGATGTTCACCCCCGAGATGTCGACCTGCCAGACCGCCTCGAACGTCGACCCGAACGACGCCTGGCTCCCCGGCGACTGCCAGTCCATCTTCAACTTCCCGGACGACGAGAAGCTGATCCAGCAGGAGGTCGCCAAGAACATCCCGTTCGCGCTCTCCGTCGCCGAGTCCGCCGCCCGCCCGGACCAGCCGTCCTCCTCGCTCGGCCTGAAGGCCGCCGACTTCACCCCGGCGCCGTTCACCACGTCGTACTCCCGCGGCGCCGACCAGGAGGTCTCCGTCGTCGCCCGGAAGTCCGTGCGCGACAAGGAGCTCAAGTACCGCGTCAACGGCGGCCGTACGCACGACGTGGCGCTCCGGCCATGGAAGGGCGGCGAGACCTACGGCGGTGAGGACAACCTCTACTTCGACGAGTACCGCGCCAAGGTCGCCGACGGCGACGTCGGTGACAAGGTCGAGGTGTGGTTCACCGGCAAGACCCGCAGCGGAAAGCCCGTCTCCAGCGAGCACTTCACCTACACCGTGGCCGAACGCCCGCGCGCGGACACGCTCGTCGTAGCCGAGGAGGGCGCTGCCGCCACCCAGGCGCAGACCTACGTCGACGCGCTCAAGGCCAACGGATACAAGGCCGTCGTCTGGGACGTGGCCACCCAGGGCGCGCCCGACGCGCTCGGCGTGCTGGGCCACTTCGACACCGTCGTCCACTACACGGGCGCCGGCCTCCCGGGCAACGCCACCCAGCTCCAGCTGCGCGCCTTCCTCAACGAGGGAGGCAAGCTGATCGAGGCCGGCGAGCAGGCCGGGGGCAATGTCGACCTCGGCGGCGGCACCCTGTCCAACGACTTCAGCCAGTACTACCTGGGCGCCTACAGCCGTACCTCGCTGCCCGGCGCCACCTCCTTCGAGGGAGCCGGTGACCTCGCGGGCGCCAAGGGCGCACTGGCCGGAGCGCCGGGCAACCCGCTGAACGCGGCCGGTTCCTACAGCGTCACCTCCGAGACCCTGCCCGTGGACAGGTTCCCGCAGTTCGCCAGCGCCGGAGCGGGCCGCTACCCCGGCACCGTCAACCCGTACGGCCCGTACGAGGGCAGCTCCATGGCGGCCGTCACGCACAGCGACTACGCCTGGAACCGCCTCACCCGCACCATCGACCTCACCTCGGTGACCGCCGCGCAGGCACCGACGCTGCGGACCCGGATGCTGTGGAGCACCGAGCCGGGCTACGACCACGCCGTGCTGGAGGCGCGTACGGCAGACGGCGACGACTGGACGACGCTGCCGGAGAAGGGCGGCGCCACCAGCACCGCGGTGCCCGAGGAGTGCTCGGCCGGGTACTTCATCCAGGCCCACCCGGCGCTCAAGCGGTATCTGACACTCGCCGGCGGCGCCTGCACCCCGACCGGCACCAGCGGCTCCTGGAACAGCTTCACCGGGGCGTCGGCGGGCTGGCAGGAGGTCTCCTTCGACCTGTCCGCCTATGCGGGCAAGACCGTCGAGGTCTCGCTCGGCTACATCACCGACCCCGGTTCCGGCGGCCGGGGCGTCCTCGTCGACAACGCCTCCGTGGTGATCGGCGGCAGCGCCGTCGAGACGGAGGGCTTCGAGACGTCGCTGGGCGCCTGGAACGTGCCCGGCCCGCCCGCGGGCAGCCCCGCGGTGGTCAAGGACTGGTCGCGCGTGGGTCAGCTCTTCCAGACGTACGGCGCGGTCACCACGGACGACACCGTGCTGCTGGGCTTCGGCCTGGAGCACGTCGTCGCCCCGGCCGACCGTGCGGCCCTGATCGGCAAGGCGCTCACCGCTCTGGACGGGTGAGACCGGACCTACTCCCTGTGATCATCGGATGACAGGACGATGAAGTCCGGGGGCGGTCCGTACCCCTACTGGCGGGTACGGACCGCCTGCCCGTGTATGGGGCATCTCGATGTCACCTCGGGGGCCTCAGGGAGGTAGGGTCGTAGGCGGTCGGGGACATCCCAAATACAGCTCGCCGGCACCGCATGGCCGGCGTACCAACGAGGAGATCGGTTCGTGACGATCCGCGTAGGCATCAACGGCTTCGGTCGTATCGGTCGCAACTACTTCCGCGCGCTCCTGGAGCAGGGTGCTGACATCGAGATCGTGGCTGTCAACGACCTGGGTGACACCGCGACCACCGCTCACCTGCTGAAGTACGACACGATTCTGGGCCGCCTCAAGCAGGAGGTCACCCACACCGCCGACACGATCACGGTCGACGGCCACACCATCAAGGTCCTGTCCGAGCGCAACCCCGCCGACATCCCGTGGGGTCAGCTGGGCGTCGACATCGTCATCGAGTCGACCGGCATCTTCACGAAGAAGGCCGACGCCGAAAAGCACATCGCCGGCGGCGCCAAGAAGGTCCTCATCTCGGCTCCGGCCAAGGACGAGGACATCACCATCGTGATGGGCGTCAACCAGGACAAGTACGACCCGGCGAACCACCACGTCATCTCCAACGCCTCCTGCACCACGAACTGTGTGGCGCCCATGGCGAAGGTCCTGGACGAGAACTTCGGCATCGTCCGCGGTCTGATGACCACGGTGCACGCGTACACCAACGACCAGCGCATCCTTGACTTCCCGCACAAGGACCTGCGGCGCGCGCGTGCCGCCGCCGAGAACATCATCCCGACCACCACCGGTGCCGCCAAGGCCACCGCCCTGGTGCTCCCGCAGCTCAAGGGCAAGCTGGACGGCATGGCCATGCGGGTACCGGTCCCCACCGGCTCGGTCACCGACCTGGTCGTGGAACTCAGCCGCGAGGTCACCAAGGACGAGGTCAACGCGGTCTTCAAGAAGGCCGCCGAGGGCCAGCTCCAGGGCATCCTGGAGTACACGGAGGACGAGATCGTCTCCTCCGACATCGTCAACGCCCCGGCGTCCTGCACGTTCGACTCCTCCCTGACCATGGTCCAGGAGGGCAACAGCGTGAAGGTCATCGGCTGGTACGACAACGAGTGGGGCTACTCCAACCGCCTCGTCGACCTCACGGTCTTCGTCGGCAACCAGCTCTGATCTCCGGAGCAGGCACTTCGATGTGACAGCAGGGCTCGGGCGGCGCAGGGACGCGCCGTCCGGGCCCTGTCTCACGTACAGACCGGCCCTCTTAGGATCACGAGCATCACGAACACTTCTCGGGAGCCCTCTCAATGAAGACGATCGACGAACTCCTCGCCGAAGGCGTCACCGGCAAGCGGGTTTTCGTCCGCGCCGACCTCAACGTGCCGCTGGACGGCACCACGATCACCGACGACGGCCGGATCCGCGCCGTCCTGCCCACCGTCAAGGCCCTCGCCGAGGCGGGCGCCCGCGTGATCGTGGCCTCTCACCTGGGCCGCCCCAAGGGTGCCCCGGACCCCGCATTCTCGCTCGGCCCGGCCGCCGCCCGGCTCGGTGAACTCCTCGGCGCCGACGTGGCCTTCGCGACCGACACGGTCGGCGAGTCCGCCACGGCCACGGTCGCGGGCCTCGCCGACGGCCGGGTCGCCGTCATCGAGAACCTGCGCTTCAACGCCGGCGAGACCGCCAAGGACGACGCCGAGCGCGCCGCCTTCGCCGCCCGGCTCGCCGCCCTCGCGGACGTCTACGTCGCAGACGGCTTCGGCGCGGTGCACCGCAAGCACGCCTCCGTGTACGACCTCCCGGGCAAGCTGCCGCACTACGCCGGCTACCTCATCGCCACCGAGGTCGGCGTCCTGAAGAAGCTCACCGAGGACGTGAAGCGCCCCTACGTGGTCGCGCTCGGCGGAGCCAAGGTCTCCGACAAGCTCGCCGTCATCGACCGGCTGCTCGGCAAGGCCGACCGCATCCTCATCGGCGGCGGCATGGCCTACACCTTCCTCAAGGCCAAGGGCCACGAGGTCGGCATCTCCCTCCTCCAGGAGGACCAGATCCCGGCCGTCACCGAGTACATGGAGCGCGCCGAGAAGAACGGCGTCGAGATCGTCCTCCCGGTCGACGTCCTGGTCGCCACCGAGTTCCCGGACCTGAAGACCAAGGCCCCGGCCAACCCCAGGACCGTCGCCGCGGACGCCATCCCCGCCGACCAGGAGGGCCTGGACATCGGTCCGGAGACCCGCAAGCTGTACGCCTCGAAGCTCGCCGACGCGGCCACCGTCTTCTGGAACGGCCCCATGGGCGTCTTCGAGCACCCCGACTACGCCGAGGGCACCAAGGCGGTCGCCCAGGCACTCCTCGACTCCCCGGCCTTCACGGTCGTCGGCGGCGGTGACTCCGCCGCGGCCGTGCGCATCCTGGGCTTCGACGAGAACGCATTCGGCCACATCTCGACCGGCGGCGGCGCCTCCCTCGAATACCTTGAGGGCAAGACGCTCCCCGGCCTCGCCGCACTGGAGGACTGACCCTCAATGACCACCCGTAAGCCGCTGATGGCGGGCAACTGGAAGATGAACCTCAACCACCTTGAGGCCATCGCCCACGTCCAGAAGCTCGCCTTCGCCCTGGCCGACAAGGACTACGAGGCCGTCGAGGTCGCCGTCCTGCCGCCCTTCACCGACCTGCGCTCCGTACAGACCCTGGTCGACGGCGACAAGCTGAAGATCAAGTACGGTGCCCAGGACCTCTCCGCGCAGGACTCCGGCGCCTACACCGGCGAGATCTCCGGTGCGATGCTGGCCAAGCTGAAGTGCACATACGTGGCCATCGGCCACTCCGAGCGCCGCCAGTACCACAACGAGACCGACGAGATCGTCAACGCCAAGGTCAAGGCCGCCTACAAACACGGTCTGACCCCGATCCTGTGCGTCGGCGAGGAACTGGACGTCCGCGAGGCGGGCAACCACGTCAGCCACACCCTCGCCCAGGTCGAGGGCGGTCTGAAGGACCTCCCGGCCGAGCAGGCCGAGGCCGTCGTGATCGCCTACGAGCCCGTCTGGGCCATCGGCACCGGCAAGGTCTGCGGCGCCGAGGACGCCCAGGAGGTCTGTGCCGCCATCCGCGCCAAGATCGCCGAGCTGTACACCCAGGAGCTGGCCGACAAGGTCCGCATCCAGTACGGCGGCTCGGTCAAGGCGGGCAACGTCGCCGAGATCATGGCGCAGGCCGACATCGACGGCGCGCTGGTGGGCGGCGCCTCGCTGGACGCCGACGAGTTCGTCAAGATCGTGCGCTTCCGCGACCAGTGACTCGACCAGTGAGTATGCGGTAGCGGCGATCCGTCGTACCCTTGCGGGGGCACAGCCCGGTGGCTGTGCCCCTGTCGTCCATCCAGATCCGAGGAAGTTGGTCCAGCCGTGGTTATGGGGTTCTCGATCGCCCTGATCGTGTTCAGCGGTCTGCTGATGCTGCTGGTGCTGATGCACAAGGGCAAGGGCGGCGGCCTCTCCGACATGTTCGGTGGCGGCATGCAGTCGTCCGTCGGCGGCTCCTCGGTCGCCGAGCGCAACCTCGACCGGATCACTGTCGTGGTCGGTCTGCTGTGGTTCGCGTGCATTGTCGTGCTTGGCCTTCTGATGAAGGTGAACAACTGACCGGCACGCACAATCCGTACGTAAGGCCCCATGTTCGGTACGCGCAGCTGAGCGCGGCCTATCATGGGGCTTGCGTCTAGATGTGGGGCCTGTAACTCCAATCACTGGACGCGCGTTGGGCCTTACGTAGACTGAGGCGCTCGCAACGAAGCGAAACGCCGACTCGCTTCGCGGCACCATCACGCAGGGAGTTACGACCGTGGCAAGTGGCAACGCGATCCGAGGAAGCCGGGTCGGGGCGGGGCCGATGGGCGAGGCCGAGCGCGGCGAGTCCGCGCCGCGGCTGCGCATCTCCTTCTGGTGCTCCAACGGGCACGAGACCCAGCCCAGCTTCGCCAGCGACGCGCAGGTTCCCGACACCTGGGACTGCCCGCGCTGCGGCTTCCCCGCCGGGCAGGACCGGGACAACCCGCCGGACCCGCCGCGCACCGAGCCCTACAAGACCCACCTCGCCTACGTACGGGAACGGCGCAGCGACGCGGACGGCGAGGCGATCCTCGCCGAAGCGCTCGCCAAACTGCGGGGCGAGATCTAGAAGTTGAGGACCGGCCAGGCACCGAGCAGTGCCTGGCCGTAGCTGTTTCGCGGCCTGCCGGCCCCCGCGCCCCGGCCGATTGTCAGTGGTGCCCTCTACGGTTTGTGCATCGATCTTTGTGCATCGGGCGAATCGTGAGGGGGACACGTGGTGACGGTCGAGTCGGGGGATCCGAGCGCACCGGCGTGGCGCGGGGGTTTCGGGCGGTTGTGGAGCGCCGCCGTGCTCTCCAGCTTCGGCGACGCCCTGCGTACGGCCGCGCTGCCGCTGCTCGCCGCGACGCTGACGGACCGGCCGCTGCTCATCGCCGCGGTGACCGCCTGCGGCTATCTGCCCTGGCTTGTCTTCGGGCTGCTGGGCGGCGCCGTCGCCGACCGGGTGGACCAGCGGCGCGCGATGTGGACGGTGGACGCGGTACGGGGGCTGCTGGTCGCCTGTTTCGCGGTGGCCGTCGCTCTGGGGCACGCCTCGATCCCCTTGCTGATCGCCCTGGCCTTCGCCCTGACCACCCTCCAGACCCTCTTCGACAACGCGTCGACGGCCCTGCTGCCGGCCCTGGTCGGCCGCGCCGAACTGGGCAGCGCCAACGCCCGTCTGATGACCGGGCAGAGAGTCGCGGGCGGCCTGCTGGGCGCGCCGGCCGTGCCGCTGCTGATCGCGGCCGGGGCGGCGGCACCCTTCCTCGCCGACGCGGTCACCTTCCTGGTGGCGGCGGCGCTGGTCGCCTCGCTGCGGACCGCGCCGCCGGAGCGCACTCCCGGACCGGCGGGCAGCACCCTGCGCGGGGAGATCGCCCAAGGTCTGCGCGCCTTGTGGCGGGACCGGTCCCTGCGCGGACTGTGCGCCGCCACCGCCCTGTGCAACATCGGCATGGGCGCCCTGATCGCCACACTGGTGCTGCTGGTGACGGGCTGGCTGGACGCGGGCACCACCGGATACGCGGTGGCGATGACGGCGTACACGGCCGGCAGTCTGACCGGCGGGCTGATGGGCGGAAGGCTCGTCGCACGGGTGGGGCGGGTGCGGGCGGTACTGGTCGCCGGGGTCGTGCAGATCGGCGCGCTCGTCGTGATGGGCTCGGTGCGGAGCATGGCCGCACTGGCCCTCGCCCTGGCCGTGTTCGGGTTCATGGGCATGGTGTGGAACGTCAACACCACGACCCTGATGCAGCAGCGCAGTCCGGCCGACATGCTGGGCCGGGTCAGCTCGGCCTTCCGGACCCTCGGCGTCGCCGGGGCGCCGCTGGGCGCGCTGCTCGGCGGAGCCGTCGCCACCGCCTGGGGACTCAACAGCCCGGCCCTGCTCGCGGCCGCGTTCTTCGTCCTGTCCGTCATCGCGCTGATACCTGTACTCAAGGTGGACGTACTTGTTGTTGCCCCGCACGACGACAGCACGACAGCTCATGTCACCCGCTGATCAACTAGGTTGGAACAGCGGGGACAGGTACGAAAGAAGGCTGAAGTCCGAGATGAACCAAGACGGCCGTACCAGGCTCAACCAGACTCCCGAGTGGACCGCACTGGCCAAGCACCGCGAGGAGCTCGGCGGGGTCGGACTGCGCGAGCTGTTCGCCGCCGACCCCGGCCGCGGCACCGGCTACACGCTCCAGGTCGGCGACCTGTACGTCGACTACTCCAAGCACCTCGTCACCGACGAGACGCTGCGCCTGCTGCGTGAGCTGGCCGCCGCCACCGAGGTGTTCGGGCTGCGCGACGCCATGTTCCGCGGCGAGCGGATCAACATCACCGAGGACCGGGCGGTCCTGCACACCGCGCTGCGCGCCCCGCGCGAGGCGGTCATCGAGGTCGACGGGGAGAACGTCGTGCCGGGGGTGCACGCCGTCCTCGACAGGATGAGCGACTTCGCCGACCGGGTCCGCTCCGGCGCGTGGACCGGCCACACCGGCAGGCGCATCAAGAACGTCGTCAACGTCGGCATCGGCGGCTCCGACCTGGGTCCCGCCATGGCCTACGAGGTGCTGCGCGCATTCACCGACCGCGAGCTGACGGTCCGTTTCGTGTCGAACGTCGACGGCGCCGATCTGCACGAGGCCATCCGCGACCTGGACGCGGCGGAGACGCTGTTCATCATCGCCTCCAAGACCTTCACCACCATCGAGACGATCACCAACGCCACCTCGGCGCGAAACTGGCTGCTGGGAGAGCTGAACGCCGGTCAGGAAGCCGTCGCCCAGCATTTTGTGGCGCTGTCGACGAACACCGAGAAGGTGGCGGAGTTCGGCATCGACACGGCCAACATGTTCGAGTTCTGGGACTGGGTCGGCGGCCGCTACTCCTATGACTCGGCGATCGGCCTCTCCCTGGTGATCGCCATCGGCCCGGACCGTTTCCGCGAGATGCTCGACGGCTTCCGGCTCGTCGACGAGCACTTCAAGAGCGCCCCCGCCGAGTCCAATGTGCCGCTGCTGCTGGGCCTGCTGGGCATCTGGTACGGCAACTTCCACGACGCCCAGTCGCATGCCGTGCTGCCCTACAGCCACTACCTGTCCAAGTTCACCGCATACCTCCAGCAACTCGACATGGAGTCCAACGGCAAGTCGGTGGACCGCGACGGACACCCGGTGGACTGGCAGACCGGGCCCGTGGTGTGGGGCACGCCGGGGACCAACGGGCAGCACGCCTACTACCAGCTCATCCATCAGGGCACCAAGCTGATCCCGGCGGACTTCATCGGCTTCGCCGAGCCGGTCGCCGAGCTGAGCGAGGAACTCAAGGCGCAGCATGACCTGTTGATGGCGAACTTCTTCGCCCAGACGCAGGCGCTGGCCTTCGGCAAGACGCCGGAGGAGGTGCGCGTGGAGGGCGTGCCGGAGGAGCTGGTCGCCCACAAGACCTTCAAGGGCAACCACCCGACGACCACGATCCTCGCCCGTGAGCTGACCCCGTCGGTGCTCGGCCAGCTGATCGCCCTCTACGAGCACAAGGTGTTCGTCCAGGGCGCCGTCTGGAACATCGACTCCTTCGACCAGTGGGGCGTGGAGCTCGGCAAGGTCCTCGCCAAGCGCGTCGAGCCCGCCCTCACCGAAGGCGCCGAGGTCCCCGGTCTCGACACGTCCTCCAAGGCGCTGGTCGCCAAGTACCGGGAGCTGCGCGGACGGTGACACGGGAAGCGGGCGGCGGACAGTCGCCCGCTTCGACCAGACCCCCTCGTGGATACCGGCCTCGCTCGATTCGTCCGTCGAGGCCCTCAAGCGCGTCAGGATCATCGCCGGGGCGGTCGCCGCGGTGGGCGTCCACACCGCCGTCGAGGGTGGCATCGCCTTCGACGAGATCCTGGGGGTGACGGCTGCGGATTCGTCTGCGGGTTCGTGGGGGCTGGTCGCGCCCGCGTGGCGGAGCCGCATATCGATACAGCCCCGCGCCCCTGTCGGGGCGCTTCAGGCCACGGCGCTCAATGTGTCCGTCAACCGACGCCGGCCGGCCCTGGCCGCCGGAAGCGCGGCAAGCGCGGCCGACCCCACTACAGCCGCCGTGCCGAACGCCAGCAGGAGAGCTGCCGACGGGCCGTCCGCTATTCCGGAGCCGATGCCGCTCGATCTGCCCTGGGCGTCGATCAGCCACCGCCCGAGCGGCGCCCCCAGGGCCGTGCCCGCCACGACCGCGGCCAGCGTCATGCACGCCGTCGCCGTGACCGTGATGCCCGTGATCTGGCGGGGTGACAGGCCGATCGCCTTCAGGGCCAGCAGATCGCGTTCGCCCTCGCGGACCATGCCGCCGATGGCCGTGAGTAGCTCGATCAACCCGATCAGGGCCAGCACGGCGATCAATCCGACCACGACTCCGCGCAGCGGCGAGAGGCCGTCGGCGGGGTTGGGCACGGCGTGCACATTCACCTGGCCCTGACCGGCCGAGGTCAGCCGGTTCGCGACCTCGGAGGCGTCCGCGCCCGCGCGCAACTGGAGTTCGTAGCGGCTGGGAGCCAGGGCGGGGTCGTTGTCCCGCAGGGTGTCCAGGGACGTGGAGATCACCCGGCCCGCGTTGTCCGGTTCGATGCTGCGGCCGACGATGTGCAGGATCTGCGGCTGGTCGCCCACCGTCATCCGGACCCAGTCGCCGACCCGTATGTCCAGCAGATTCAGCAGGCCCTGCCCGGCGACCGCCTCGTCACGGCCGCGCGCGGGGCGGCCCTCGGCGAGGGCGTAGGGGTAGGGGTCCTCCCGGGTGCCCAGGCCGCGCAGCGCGATGGTGGAGGTCTGGCCCGGGACCAGCGCCGCGACCTCGACGCCCGGGTAGACCGCGGCGACCTGTGGGTCGTGTTCCAGGAGCGCGCGGGCGTCCCGGGCGCCGATGCCGGAGTCCGTGTGGACGGTGAGGGCGGTGGGCAGGCCGATCTGCTCGGGCCTGCTCTGGAAGCGGTCGATAGTGCTCCAGGCGCTGAGCGCCACGACGATCAGCAGTAGCGGCAGCGCGAGCCGGGCGACGGTGGCCAGCGTGCGCGGACGACGGGCGAACGCCGTGTGCCAGCCCAGCACCAGCGCGGGGGACAGCCGTATGCCCAGCATCCGCCGGACCGGGCCCGACAGTCCGCCGCCCGCCGAGGCCGCCGGCCGGGGCACCGGTACCGGGGGCACACGGCCGGCCCGCCAGGCCGCGAGGCCGGTGGTCCCGGCGATGAACAGGACCGCGCAGGCCGGGACCGCGAACAGGGCCACCGCGTGCCCGGGCAGACCCTGCCACACGCCGACCGCGTCACCGAGGCGGCCGGGGAGGCGGTTGCCCAGGACCTGGGTGAGCGCGGCCGCGGAGACGGCGCCGAGCACGGCGTAGGCGAGGTGCTGGAGCAGGTAGACGCGGACGACCTGGCCCGGGGTGAAGCCGATCGCCTTCAGGATCGAGATGTCGCGGAGGTGGCCGCGGATCCGGGTGCCGATCGCGCCGTGCACGGCGAGGCCGGCGGCGATGAGGGCGCCCAGGCCGAACAGGCCCAGCACTTGTCCGATCAGCCGGTTGTCGCCCTGTTCCTCGGCGCGCGCCTGCTGCCAGGTGGTGACCTCGCCGACCGCGCCGGCGCCCAGCACGGTGACGGCGCGCTGGACGGCGTAGTCGGTGTCCTCGGGGTCGGTCAGGCGCAGGCCGGTGACCTGGCCGCTCGGGTCGCGCACGGCGGAGGGCAGGGCCCAGACGAGTCCGGGCCGTTCGCCGGGCTGGTAGCGGGGCTCCGCGCTGTCGGCGATGCCGAGGACGGTGAGGGTGCGTGCGGTGCCGGGAAGGGTGAGGGTGTCGCCGGGGGTGGCGAGGAGGGTGCGGGCGAGGCGGGATTCCAGGACGACGCCCTCGGGGGTGGCCGGGTCCAGCCAGTGTCCCGCGGTGAGCAGCGGGCGGCCGACGGAGGGCTGCTCCGGGGTGCCGCGCAGCTCGACCGAGGCGCGGGCGCCGCGGGAGGCGAGGGTGGCGGAGGCGGTGGGGTAGGGGCCGGCGACGGAGGCGACGCCGTCGAGCGCGTTCAGTCGGCCCGCGTCGGCGGACGGGCCCGTGTGCAGCCATACGTGGGCGCCGCGGGACTGGGAGAAGACGCGCTGCCAGGGGTTGGTGGCGTAGCCGAAGAGGGCGGTGGCCAGCAGCAGGGAGACGACGACGCCCGCGGTGGCGAGGACGAGGAACAGCGCCTCGCCGCGGTGCGCGCGCAGATCGGAGTGCGCCCAGCGCAGGGTGGCTCGCATACGGCTCAGTCCCCCCGGGGATCGTCGTTGGGCCGCAGGGCAGTCCGTGAGCTCCAGCACACCGCAGTGGCACGTATCCGGCTCAGGTCCCGGGGATCGTCGTTGGGCCGCAGGGCAGTCCGTGAGCTCCAGCACACCGCAGTGGCACGTATCCGGCTCAGGTCCCGGGGATCGTCGTTGGGCCGCAGGGCAGTCCGTGAGCTCCAGCACACCGCAGTGGCACGCATCCGGCTCAGGTCCCGGGGATCGTCGTTGGGCCGCAGGGCAGTCCGTGAGCTCCAGCACACCGCAGTGGCACGTATCCGGCTCAGGTCCCGGGGATCGTCGTTGGGCCGCAGGGCAGTCCGTGAGCTCCAGCACACCGCAGTGGCACG